>JBJEAG010000286.1:0-7589 GCA_051868855.1 Alloprevotella sp.
TCGGGCTCATCGGGCTTGCAGCCCTCACCATCCGGCTGAAAAAACTTTTACCGGACAGCAATAAAAATACATCCATTACGTGATAAATTCCACCAAACGTTGCGATGTTCCTACTTTTCTTGCTACCTTTGTCATGTCAGAGGCTTTGTTTGTTTTTTGCAGCACTGAGATGAGTGAAGTTTCTGATAAGTATGGACTGTGTGTCATAATAGCCAATCTGCTGCGTTGCTATCGGATTCGGGCTTGGTCATGTACTTCAGTACACTCCCTGCGCCCTCTTCCTCAGCGCATTGCATCTTGACCATTCTGACGCACCGCCGAGGGTGAAGCTAAAATCTGCATATTGAGACACCCTCACCATTGAACGTTTTACAAGATTTGTGCTGCGGAATTAAGTATGCAGAAAGAAGACTTACGAATCATTTATATGGGAACGCCAGACTTTGCCGTCGCTCCGCTGAAAGCCCTCGTGGAAGGGGGCTACCGTGTCGTGGCTGTCATCACGATGCCCGACAAACCCGTCGGACGACATCAGTCTGTGCTGACGGCTTCTCCCGTGAAACAGTTTGCCGTGGAAAACAACCTGCCCGTGCTTCAGCCGGTCAGTCTGAAAGACCCCGCCTTTCTGGAAGAATTGGCAAGTTATGAGGCAGACCTGCAAATCGTCGTGGCGTTCCGAATGCTGCCACAGGCTGTTTGGGACATGCCCCGCCTCGGCACGTTCAATCTCCACGCCTCGCTCCTGCCGAACTATCGCGGCGCGGCACCCATCAACTGGGCAATCATCCGCGGCGAGACAGTGACGGGTCTGACCACGTTCTTCTTGGACAAAGACATTGACACGGGCGCCGTCATCCGTCGCGAAGAAGTTGAAATCCTGCCGACCGACAATGCCGGAAGCCTCCACGACAAACTCATGGTGAAAGGCGCGACGCTTGTCTGCCAAACCGTGGACGACATCCTCGCCGACTGCGCCGAGCGTGTGCCGCAGGCGAAACTGAGCGACAGTCCGATGAATCCCGCGCCGAAACTCTTCAAAGAAAACTGCGTCATCCGTTGGGACGACACGACGAAAAACGTGAACAACTTCGTCAGAGGACTCTCCCCCTATCCTGCTTCACGCACGACACTCGTTCACAGCGAAGGACGGTTGGAAATGAAGGTCTATGAGGCAGAAGTCCTGCCCGCCGCCTCCATCGTGGCTCCTCTCCCCGCTCCCGGCACGGTCGAGACGGACGGAAAGACTTTCCTCCACGTGGCGACGCTCGACGGAATGATTTCGCTGCTCCGTTTGCAACCGGCGGGCAAACGCCCGATGGCTGTCGCCGACTTCCTTCGCGGCTTCCATCATGCCGCCGGGAGTAAGTTTGAATGAGTTATCGCTTTATTCTCACTCATCATTAAAATGAAATCTTTCCTTCTCGCTCTCTTCGCTTCTCTTTTCGCTTGTGCCTTGCAGGCTGCCCCGTTGGATTCGCTTTTCGTCAAAGCGCCGCGCGAGGTGTTACCGCTGCTGGGACTGACGGAACGTTTGGACCTCCTTGACCTCTATGCCCACGGCATGGAAGCCAAGGCTGAGAACACGCTCGGCGGACAGTCCCAACTGTTGGAGAAAACGGAGAATCGGTTGAAAATGAAAACGAGCGAGGCAGGCACGTGGGAGATGCGCCTCTATTGTCTTGAAGGAGATTCGCTCATTCTGGTCATCCGATCCGTCAAGGCAGTCGGTGTGCAGTCCGAGGTGAGTGCCTATCGTACGGACTGGTCGCCCGCTTTCCTTCCCCTGCCCTCCCCTTCGCTGGGACGTCTCATCGACATGGCATCTTCCTCGATTTCTCCTCTCCGCAAACAAGAACTTCTCTCCATTTTGCGCGAACAACCCGTGCGTGTCGAGTTCACCGGTGAAAAGCGGGATTTGCTGACCTTTTCCATTGACCTCTCGGGCGTTTCTCTCAACGACCGCGAAGACGCCGCCGGCGTCACCCGCTCCGCCACCTACGAACTCCTTCCCAACGGCGGTTTCGTGAGAAAGGAGTGAGGAAGAAGTTGAAAACGAAAGCAGTGGCGCGAACGCAAGAAATTGTGTTCGCGCCACTGCTTTTTGAAAAAGTTTTTGGAAAATATGCGCCGAAAATCATTTCGGCTTTCGGCATCAGCGGTCTTTCATGCGGACATAGTCGCAAGGCTCGGCGACGCAACGATAAGCGGGACGGATGATGCGACGGCCGGCGAAGCCCAGTTCTTCGTTGCGGTGGGCACACCAACCGACGATGCGGGACATGGCGAAAAGAGGCGTGTAGATTTCCTCGGGGAGACCGATGAGGTCATAGACGAAACCGGAATAGAAATCGACGTTTGCGCAGAGTTTCTTCCCTTCGCCTTTCACGTCATAGACTGCCTGAACGGCGAGACGCTCCACGCGTTCCATGAACTCAAACTCTTCGGTGCGCCCTTTCTCGAGTGCGAGTTTGCGAGCCATTTCTTTGAGCAACACGGCACGCGGATCGGAGAGCGTATAGACGGCGTGGCCGATGCCGTAGATGAGACCCGTGCCATCGTAGGCTTCTTTCTGCACGATTTTATAGAGATAACGGCTGATTTCGGCGTCATCGTCCCAGTGGCGGATTTGCTTTTTGAGATGCTCCATCATGTGGTGCACGCGAATGTTGGCACCTCCGTGTTTCGGCCCTTTGAGGGAGCCGATGCCGGCGGCAATGGAGGAGTAGGTGTCGGTGCAGGTGGAGGAAGTGACTCGAACGGTGAACGTGGAGTTGTTACCGCCGCCGTGCTCTGCCTGGAGGATGAGCAAGAGGTCGAGGGTGCGGGCGTCGAGCGGAGTGTAGGTGTTGCCGCGCAACATGTAGAGGAAGTTTTCGGCGAGGGAATAGCCCGGCTGCGGGTGACGGATGTGGAGCGACTTGCCCAGCGTTTTGTGGCGCAGCATGTTGTAGGCGTAGGCAATGATGGTCGGAAACTTCGACACGAGTTCAATGCTCTGGCGCATGAGGTTGTCGCGAGAGATGTCGTCGGGCGTCGGGTCGTAGGTGTATAACTCCAAGACGCTTCTCGCCAAAATGTTCATGATGTCGGAACCCTCGAGTTCAACGATGTTCAAAGTGGTTTTCGGCATGAGCGGCATGCCATCGACGAGGATGCTTCGGAACTGCTCAAGTTCTTCCGCATCGGGAAGGCGACCCGAGAGGAGCAGGAACGCCACTTCCTCATAGCCGAAACGCTGCTCTTCGAGAAGCGCGTGGACGATGTCGGAAATTTCGTAGCCTCGGAAATAGAGTTTTCCCTCGATGGGCGCCAGTCCTGTCGGAGTGCGCTCATAGCCGACAACGTTACCGATGTTGGTCAGACCGACCAAAACGCCGGTGCCGTCGTCGTTGCGCAAACCGCGTTTGACGTCAAGTTTTCTGAAAAGTTCTGCATCAATCTTGACGCAGCCTTTCAGATTGTCCGAAAGTTTATAAATCAGATAGTCTTTTTTCTCAGTCATGTCTGAAATGGTGTCTTGGGGAAAAAGAATCGTTGGAATTACAGTTTATTTGAAGGCATGCCTCCCGCTCGTCAGAGCAGGTTGGCGACTCGTCAGAGCAGGTTGGCGACAAGGGCATCGGCGAACTCTTTTGTGCCGAGGGGCTTTCCGTTTTCCATGAATTTCGCCAGGTCGGCGGTGGCGCAACCATCCTCGAAGCAGCGTTCCATGGATTGCGTGACGGCGTCAGCAGCCTCGTTCCAGCCAAGGTGTTGGAGCATCATGACGGCTGAGAGGAGGATGGAACACGGATTTGCTTTGTTCTCGCCGGCAATGTCGGGCGCCGTGCCGTGGGTTGCCTCGAAAATGGCTCTTCCCGCTTCGTAATTGATGTTGGCTCCGGGCGCAATTCCTATGCCTCCGACCTGAGCGGCGAGCATGTCGGAGACATAGTCGCCATTGAGGTTGAGCGTGGCGATGACATCGTATGCCTCAGGCTTCAAGAGCGCGTTCTGGAGGAAGGCATCGGCGATGCAGTCGTCCATGCGCACCTTTCCGGCGAAAGCATCTTCGCCCACTTCGTAGCCCCACTTTTTGAAGCCTCCCTCGGTGAATTTCATGATGTTTCCTTTGTGGACGAGGGTGACGTGGGACATGTTCTGCGCCACGGCGTAGCGGCACGCGGCACTGACGAGTCGTTTCGTGCCCTCTTCCGACACGGGTTTCACGCCAAAGGCGGAGGAGTTCGGGAAGCGCACTTTCGTCACGTGCATTTCCTCTTTCAGAAAATCAAAGAAACGACGTGCTTCCTCGCTTCCTGCTTCCCACTCGATGCCGGCATAGATGTCCTCCGTGTTTTCGCGGAAAACCACCATGTTCACTCGTTCCGGATGTTTCACCGGCGAGTCGATGCCTTTGAACCAACGAATGGGGCGAAGGCAGACGTAGAGGTCGAGCCCTTGTCGAAGCGCCACGTTCAGCGAACGGATGCCTCCGCCGACGGGAGTCATGAGCGGACCTTTGATTCCGACATGATAGTCTGCAAAAGCCTTGACCGTGTCTTCGGGAAGATAGGTTCCGAACTTTTCAAACACACGTCCTCCGGCGAAGACTTCAAGCCAGTGGATGCTGCGTTTCCCGCCGTAGGTCTTGCTGACGGCAGCGTCGATGACTTTCATCATGGCGGGAGTGATTTCCGCGCCAATGCCGTCGCCGGTGATGAAGGGAACATCGACGGTGTCGGGCACGTGGAGAACGGATTCGGAGGTGAGAGTGATTTTTGACATCGTGGGAAAGATTTGGATTTCTGAAATAGTTTAGTTGTCTGCTGGAGGTTTATGAGGGGTTTGCTTCCTATATATTATATAAGGTATAAGGCTCTATTAGGAGTTACGAGTTTACGGTTGCTTTCAGTTGCACGCCAGTGCGCTGCCCGCTTTGAACCATGCGATTTGCTGTTCGTTGTAGGTGTGGGCTGCTTCGAGCGTCACGTCTTCCTGTCCGGGACGGTGGACGGTCACTTCAACCGTTTTGCCGGGCTGAAGAGAGGACGCCTTCATCGAAAGCCGACTGTCCTCGGTGATGAGGGCATAGTCCGCGGGACGGGCGAAAGTCAGCGCGAGCACACCCTGCTTCTTGAGGTTCGTTTCATGGATGCGGGCGAAACTCTTGGCGAGCACGACTTTCACACCGAGGAAGCGGGGTTCCATGGCGGCGTGTTCGCGGCTCGAACCTTCGCCATAATTCTCCTCTGCCACAATGACGCTGCCGCCAAGTTCATCGCGGCACTCCGCTGCCACGCGCCAAATCTCGTCGGGTGCTCCGCTGACGGGATTCCGAGTCAAGCCTGCTTCAAGTCCGAAGGCATTGACGGCGCCGGAGAGGAGGTTGCGGGAGATGTTCTCCAAATGTCCGCGGAAGCGAAGCCACTTTCCGGCGGGGGAGATGTGGTCGGTGGTGCATTTTCCGGAAACCTTGATGAGCAACGGCAGACGTTCGAAGTCTTTTCCGTCCCAAGGGTGGAAGGGACGCAAACGTTGCAGGCGTTCGCTTTCGGGCGAGATGACCACTTCGGCAGAAGCGTCGGGCTGCGTCTCGATGGCGGGACGCAAAGCCTGCACCGAAGCGGCGCCGGAGGCATAGCCGTCGGCAGGAAGGGCGAGACCGGAGGGTTCTGCCCCACTCCATTCGGGAGAGAAGGAGGGATGCTCGCACAGCGTGCCGCTGAAGGCGAAGCCAACGGCGGTTTCGGGCGAAGCGACAAAAGCAAACGTGTTGGGGTTGCCGTCGGCACGACGCGCGAAGTTGCGGTTGAAACTCGTCACGATGCTGTTGCGGCGCAACGGGTCGTCGGTCTCGCGGTCCCACTGTCCGATGCAGGGACCGCAGGCATTGGTCATGATGACCGCTCCTGCCTCTTCGAAAATCTGAATCAGCCCGTCGCGTTCAGCGGTTGCCCTCACGAGTTCGGAACCGGGATTGATGAAAAGTTTTGCTTTCAGCGAGTGTCCGGCATCTCGCAGTGCCTTCACGACGGAGGCTGCACGCGCCAAATCTTGATAGGAGGAGTTGGTGCAGGAGCCAATCAAACAAGCCTCGACAACGGGAGGAATGTCATTTTTAGCCACTTTCTCAGCCATTTCGCTGACGGGCGTGGCAGCATCGGGAGTGAACGGTCCGTTGAGGTGGGGAGTGAGACGACTGAGGTCTATTTCAATCACCTCGTCGAAGAAGTCAGCCGGCGCAGCCGTGACTTCGGCGTCAGCGCGGAGGTCATCGCGCACGGCGGAAGCAAGGTCGGCGACCTCGGCTCGCTCGGTGGCGCGAAGATAGTCTGCCATCATGTCGTCGAAGGGGAAGACAGAAGTCGTGGCACCGACTTCCGCGCCCATGTTGCAAATCGTGGCTTTTCCTGTGGCGGAGAGCGTGGCGGCGCCCTCGCCGAAATATTCGATGATGGCATTGGTGCCGCCCTTCGTCGTCAGTTTTCCGGCGAGGTGCAGAATGACATCTTTCGCGGAAGTCCAGCCGGACAGGCGTCCCGTCAGTTTCACGCCAATGAGTTTCGGAATCTTCAGCTCCCACGGCGCACCCACCATGACGTCCACGGCATCTGCGCCGCCGACACCGATAGCCGCCATGCCCAGACCGCCCGCATTGGGCGTGTGGGAGTCTGTGCCGACCATCATGCCGCCGGGAAAAGCATAGTTTTCCAAAACAACCTGATGGATGATCCCTGCTCCCGCGCCCCAGAATCCCATGCCGTAGCGGCGTGCGGCTGAAGCGAGGAAATCATAGACCTCACGGTTCGTCTCGCGTGCTTCGGGCAAATCGAAAGCAGCGCCGCGGCGAGCACGAATGAGGTGGTCGCAGTGCATCGTCGTCGGCACGGCGGCAGCGCTGCGTCCGGAGTTCATGAACTGAAGCACTGCCATCTGCGCCGTGGCGTCCTGCATGCAGACGCGGTTGGGATGGAAAAGTCCGTAGGAGACACCGCGGCGGAAACCGTCAGCAGTGGTGGGGACGGCAAGGTGGGCACCGAGAATTTTTTCTGCGCAGGTCAGGGGACGTCCCATGACGGCGCGGAAACTGCTCACCTTCTCACGATATGTTTCATAGAAAGTTTTCACCATCTCTTTGTCGTAAATCGCCATAGAAAAGAAACTGTTTTTTGTGAGGTTTAGAAGTCCGTTAGTGGTCACCCCGCGAGGTGACGTTACCTTATTACTATGTGTCACGAAAGTTTGGATTTGCCCTTCAAAGTGTCAAATCGTGGTTTCGTGAAGCACATTTGTCAATAATCGGACGCAAATATACAACAAAAAAGTGCTTTGAACGCATTTTCTGCATACAGAATGACATTCAACACCTCTTTTGTGCGACATTTTGCGATTTACGACCGTCTTTTCTGTCAAAAATGCAAGGAAAACGAAGCAAACTTGCGCGGCGAGGAAGGAGCGGAAGAGGACGACGACCATATAGGAGGTGCTGTGTCTCACTGCACACAGTCATCGCTTCATTTCCGTTGGTTGTCGCGTCCGCCCTGCACGTGGTTTTTAATCTGCCGTCCGTCACTCCTGTCCGCCGACTTGTCGTTCCTGTCCGCCGA
>JBJEAG010000287.1:0-1611 GCA_051868855.1 Alloprevotella sp.
TGCATAGTTTTTTGTGCACCTTTTTTATTACGTATAGTATAGTGTAAGCGAAGCGCGCGCAAACCCTACACAACATCCACAAAAACTTTCGCGCAATTATTTCAGTCGGCACAAGTTTTTGCAGATGAAGCCTTATATATATAATAATGTGTACGGAGTTTTTTTAGGCTTGTGCGGTGTAGAGGGTGCAGAGTCCGAAGGTGAAGCGCCGGAACGCCACGTCCGTGAAGCCTGCCTTTTCGAGCACCTTTGTCATTTCCTCGGCTTGCGGGAACACCTCCATGGTGGCGGGGAGGTAGGTGTAGGCTTTGCCGTCGCCGGAGATGAGTCTGCCGATGAGCGGCATGAGGAAGCGGGAATAGATGGCGAAGAGTTGTTTCATCGGGAAACGCGGCGGCGTCGTCAGTTCCAGTGCGACGAGTCTTCCGCCGGGTCGCAGCACGCGACGCATCTCTTTCAGTCCTCGGTCAAGGTCTTCGTAGTTCCTCAGTCCGTAGGCAACGGTGAGTGCGTCAAAACTGTCGTCGGGGAAGGTGAGTGCCATGCAGTCCTGACGTTCGAAGCGCAGGACTTCCGCCAGTCCTTCCTTTTCCGCTTTCTTGGCTGCCACTTTCATCATTTCTTCCGAGAGGTCTGCCCCCACGATGTTTTCGGGTTGCAACATTTTGGCAGCGAGCAAGGCGAAGTCGCCCGTTCCCGTGGCAATGTCGAGCAGGCGTTTCGGCTGGAACGGTCTGAGTCCCGAAATGGCTTCGCGACGCCACCGTCGGTCGATGCCGAAGGAAAGGAGATGATTCAGTAGGTCGTAGGAAGGAGCGATGCCGTTGAACATTCGTTCCACTTCTGCGGTTTTGGTGTCGCCGCTCACGTAGGGTTTGATTTGTTCCTGCCGATAGGTCATGAAGGGATTGAGGAGAAAGGTGTGTGAAAGATGGGATTTCGCAAATGTGCTGCGAAGTTACGCTAAAAAGACGAGAATGAACGGCGGCGAAAAGCAAAGAATGAACAGATTATTGTAAATTTGCAGATATTTTAAATAATACTTTTCTCTTTTTCCGAATATCTCTTCACAATGAAGCATTCTGAAGATAAAACCTCCGCCGCTGCGAAACCGCAGAGTGAAGCACTTTTCCGTGATGACATTCGCGAGGCGGTGCGCGTCATGCAGTCCGGCGGTGTCATTCTTTATCCGACCGACACGATTTGGGGCATTGGCTGCGACGCCTGCAACGAAGATGCCGTGCGTCGTGTGTTTGAAATCAAGCGTCGTGCCGAGGCTAAGTCGGTGATTTCGCTGGTGGATTCCGAAGTCAAGGTGGAGTTCTACGTTCGTTCCGTGCCCGATGTGGCATGGCAACTTTGGGAATGCTCCGACGAACCTTTGACGCTCGTGCTCGACGGAGCGCGGAACTTGGCTTCGGGTGTCATTGCCTCCGACGGCAGTGTGGCGCTGCGTGTGACGCGCGAAGCGTTCAGCCGCCAGTTGTGCATGCGCATGAAACGCGCCGTTGTTTCGACTTCTGCCAACATTGCGGGCGAGCCCGCTCCGCGCTGTTTCTCCGAAATATCTCCCGAGATTCTTCAAGCCGTGGACTACGTTTGTCTCTCGCG
>JBJEAG010000288.1:0-7561 GCA_051868855.1 Alloprevotella sp.
AAAAGGACTTCTGGGATATGTGCGCCGTGACGGAGACAGCCGAGAAGAAAGGAATCGCAAAAGGCATGGCAAAGGGGATGGCTAAAGGAATGGCAAAGGGAATAGCAAAAGGAAGAGCAGAAGGAGAATTGTTGGCTCAGAAGAAATTGTTCCGCACCATGTATCGCAAAGGCATGACGGTGGAGCAAATCGCAGAAATGACCTCCACCGACATTGGCGAAGTTGAAAAAGCAGTCAGTGCAGACCAGTAAGGGGTTAAATAATGCTGTCCGGAAAAGCACGGTTTTCCGGACAGCATTATTTAATTTTAGTTGATTACCCCTTTGAGTCGTTCCACCATTTCTTTGGCGGCTCGTTGTGGCGCTCCCGGTTCGCCGAGGATGTGCGCCATGTTTTCGTAGTTTTCAAGCATTTCTTCGCGTTGCGGCTGTCCCGGCAGAATCTCTGAGAGGGCGGCGCGAACACGTTTTGGGGTCATGCCGTCTGCCACCAATTCTTTTACCACTTCTTTTCCGCAAACCAAATTGACGAGGGAAATGAAGGGCACTTTCAACAAATGGCGGCGCAGCCAGGAGACGAACTTCCCGCAGACAATGTAGTAGCAAACCACCTGCGGCACACGGAACAGTGCCGTTTCCAAGGTTGCCGTTCCGCTCGTGACGAGTGCGGCGGAAGCTTGGCGGAGAATGTGGAAAGTGCGTCCTTTTTCCAAGCGGCAAGCCTCGGGCGGCAGTGGTGATTTTCGGAGTATTTGCAGATAGAAGTCTTCGGGAATCGATGGTGCGGCGGCGATGACGACGCGATAGTCTTTCGTCATGGGCGCCACGGCTTGCAGCATTCGGCTCAAATTGTCTTTGATTTCCTGTTTCCGTGAGCCGGGAAGCAGGGCGATGGTTTGTTCTGTCGTTTCGCAGTGAGGATGTTGGCGGAGGAACTCATCCACTTCATCCACGGTTGGATTGCCTACGTAGGACACTCCGTAGCCGTGTTTCTTTTCAAAATAGTCTGTCTCGAAAGGCAGGATAGAGAACATCCTGTCCACGTGACGCCGGATGGCGTGAATGCGGTGCTCCTTCCAAGCCCAGATTTTGGGAGAGATGTAGTAGAAAACGGGACAGATGGCTTTCTGCTTGACGTAGGCGGCAATTTTGAGATTGAATCCGGGATAGTCCACGAGAATGACGGCATCGGGTTGCCAAGCGGCGATTTCCTCCTTGCAGCGTTTCATTCCGCGCAGGATGGTCGGCAGGTGGAGCAGGACGGGAATGAATCCCATGTAGGCAAGGTGACGGTAGTGACAAAGCAGTTCGCCGCCGGCTGCCGCCATTTCGTCTCCGCCGTAGCAGCGGAACTCAGCCTTGGCATCTTCTTTCTTCAGCGCCTCCATCAGATGTGCGGCGTGAAGGTCTCCGCTGGCCTCGCCGGCAATCAGAAAATACTTCATGTCCTTGTCGCTTTCTTTTCTTATATATAATAAGGTATATATACGTATGCTGCCACGCCGTCAAATCAGCACGTCTTTCAGCACGTTGATGAGTTCGTGTGCGGTGACGTCGAGTTGGGTGGGAGTGATGGCAACATATCCGTTCGCCAAAGCCCAGCGGTCAGTGTCGGTGGCTTCCGGTTCGAGTTCCACGCTTTCGCCGACCAGCCAATAGTATTTTCCTCCCCACGGGTGGTCCCTTTCTGCCACTTCTTTTTGCCAGCGGCTGCGGGACATTCGACAGACTCTCACGCCCTTGAACTTTTCCGCTTTGGGGAAGTTCACGTTCAGACAGGTGAAGGGCGGCAGTCCCGCGGTGATGGATTTGAACATGAGGTCCACGAGATAGGGTTTCAGCGGAGTGAAGTCTGCCTGCAGGCTGTGGTCGCAGAGTGAGAATGCCACGGAGGGATAGCCTTGCAGTGCCCCTTCGATGGCAACGCCCATTGTGCCGGAGTAGTGAGCATTGACCGAGGAGTTATCGCCGTGGTTGATGCCTCCGACGATGAGGTCCGGTTTGCGATCAGGGAAGAGGTTGAGTGCCATTTTGACACAATCGACGGGTGTGCCGGAGCAAGCATAGATTTCGAGTCCTTCTTCTTTGCTGACGGGTTTGAGGGTCAGCGGATGTCCCGCGGTGATGGAACAAGCAAAACCCGAGCGCGGGCTGTCGGGAGCCACGACCAGCATGTCAGCGTGAGGGCGCAGAGTTTCAATGAGGAAGCGCAGTCCGGGAGCATCCACGCCGTCGTCGTTGGAAAGAAGGAGAAAAGGACGCATGATGAAAAGTGAAAAAGAACAAGGAAGAGCGGAACTTTGCGCCGTCATCCCTTGATTAGTGTCAGAAATTTCGTGCAAAGTTCGCATTTCTCTCCGACATATTCAAGAAAAGGGCGTGTTGCTCCCGTTGAAACTGTCTTTTCGCGACGTTTGGAATGTCTCATTCGGAAGAAAAAGTGGGTCAAAACGCACTTTTGAGAAGAAGAAAAGAAAATTTTGGCGGGAGGTCTTTTTTTGTTTGAAAAATAGTTTTTTAATTTGTCGCAAGATTTGACTCACCTATTAATTCGTAGAACTATGAGAACTTTGAAAAAACTTCTATCTCTGTCGGATCCGCCTTCGGCATTCCGCACCACCTGCAACCGTCACTTCTGCGTCATCAGTGATTGCGAACTTCAACTTTGCGCCGGCAAAGTCGTTCGCCACACCGAAGCCTACACGGCATTCATCTGCGAGCGTGGCACTTGCGACATTCGCATCAATGAAGCCCGTTTCAGTCTCACTCCACAGAAACTTCTCTTCTGCCAGCCCGGCACCCGCATCGAGAGCACCCAAATCTCCGATGATTTCTTTTGCAAAGGATTTTATCTCAGCAAGCGTTTCTTCACAGAACTTCTGAACGTTCCCATGGGAATGTGGAACGTGAACCGTTTTCTTTCCACCAATCCTGTCGTTTCGCTCTCCGAAACCGCCCAGGCTCTTTTCATTCAGTATTACGAGATGATTGAGAGCCGGATTACTGCCTCCGGCAACGACCTCCGCAACAACTTTGTCATGCGCAATCTGATGCAGGCTTTCATTTGCGAGTTCCATGCCGCCATGGAAGTCAGTCACCTCGCCGAGCAGCCCTCCTTCACCTCTGCCGACAATCTCTATCGCAGTTTCCTCGACCTCATTTTCTCCACCTATCCCAAGCCGCGGGAGGTGACGTGGTATGCCGACCGTCTTCACGTCTCGCCCAAGTATCTCAGTTTCGTTTGCAAGAGCAACTGCGGCGAAACAGCTTCTCAGCTCATTCGTCGATTGGTGATGGAAGACGTGGAGCGCATGTTGGGTCGTCCGGACAAATCCATCAAAGAAGTGGCGGGCGAGTTGAACTTCTCCACCCTCTCTTTCTTTGGGAAATATGTCAAGAAGAACTTCGGTCTCTCTCCCAAACTTTTCCGCCGCGGTTTGATGGAGGCGGCGCGCATCACGAACTGACTCCGCCTCTCCTCATTCTGTCTGTTTTTGTGCACTTCTAAAACAAGTTGAAGGTGAAAGTTCGTTGGTTGGACTTTCACCTTCAACTTGTTTAAAGTACTTCTCCTCCTCCCTCACCTTCCTCTTCTGCCATTTTGTCGGTATTTCTAAAAAAATGTGGAGAGAGTGTCGTTGGCAAGGCGTTTGTTATTTTCAAGAGCGAAAGCGCGAAGCAAGGGCGACGGGTTAGATGCTTCTCGGTGGTCGTCTTCCGCTTTCAAAAGAACCAAGTCAAGCAATCTAACTGGACAATTCGCTTTCAAAAGAACCAAGTCAAACGAAACAAACCAAGTTAAACGAAATAATAACAATAAAATACGCACACTATGAACTTTGAAGATTTCACCATCAAAGGTCGTCAGGCCGTTCAGACTGCGGTGGAACGTGCCACCGCAAGCGGAGCCCAAGCCATCACCCCGCTCCATCTTTTGGCGGGAGTCTTGGAAGAGGGCGAGAACGTCACCCGCTTCCTCTTCGGCAAGTTGGGTGTGAACGAACAGGGACTGCGCGCTGCCGTTGCTCAGGAGATTTCGCGTCAGCCGAAAGTCAGCGGCGGCGAACCCTATCTCGACAACGAAGCCCACAAAGTGCTGTTGAAGGCTCGCGAAGAGGCGAAAGCCGCCGGTGACACTTTCGTCGGACTGGAAGCCTTGCTGCTCGCCCTCTTGCAGGTGGCGGGACGCGCTTCCCAAATGTTGAGCGATGCCGGAGTGACGAAGTCCGCGCTGCAGGCTGCCATCGCCGAACTCCGCGGCGGCAAGAAAGCCACTGCCGAGACGAGCGAAGAAACCTACCAGGCTTTGCAGAAATATGCCCGCAACCTCGTCGAGGAGGCACGCGCCGGAAAACTCGACCCCGTCATCGGGCGCGACGAGGAAATACGCCGTGTCTTACAGATTCTTTCGCGCCGCACGAAAAACAACCCCGTGCTCATCGGCGAGCCGGGAACGGGAAAGACCGCCATTGTCGAAGGTCTCGCCCAGCGCATCGTCAGCGGCGACGTGCCGGAGAATCTGAAGGACAAGAAGCTCTATTCCTTGGACATGGGTGCCCTTGTCGCCGGAGCGAAATATAAGGGCGAGTTTGAGGAGCGTCTCAAGAGTGTGGTCAACGAGGTGACCGCTGCCGAGGGCGGCATCATTCTTTTCATCGATGAGATTCACACCCTCGTCGGCGCCGGAAAGAGCGAGGGCGCCATGGACGCTGCCAACATTCTGAAGCCCGCACTTGCCCGCGGCGAACTCCGCAGCATCGGAGCGACGACGCTGGAAGAATATCAGAAATATTTTGAAAAGGACAAGGCGCTCGAGCGTCGTTTCCAAACCGTCACCGTCGATGAGCCGACGCCCGAGGACGCCATTTCGATTCTTCGCGGTTTGAAGGAAAGATATGAGAACCACCACCGCGTCCGCATTCAGGACGATGCGCTCATCGCTGCCGTGCGCCTTTCCCACCGTTACATCTCTGACCGCTTCCTGCCCGACAAAGCCATCGACCTGATGGACGAAGCCGCCGCCAAGTTGCGCATGGAGCGCGACTCGCAGCCCGAGGAGTTGGACGAGATTTCCCGTCGTCTGCGCCAGCTCGAAATTGAGCGCGAAGCCATCAAACGCGAGAACGACCAGCCGAAACTGGAGCAGTTGAACAAGGACATTGCGGAGCTTTCGGAGCAAGAAAAGGACCTCCGCGCCAAGTGGGAAGGCGAAAAAGAAGTAATTTCGCGCATCCAACAGGACAAACAGCAAATCGAGCAACTGAAGTTCGAAGCCGCGCGTGCCGAGAGAGAAGGGGACTATGGGCGCGTCGCAGAGATTCGCTACGGCAAGCTTCGCCAACTCGAAAGCGACATTGCGGCGCAGCAGGAGCAACTCCGTTCGCGCCAAGGCGCCGAAGCGATGGTGAAGGAGGAGGTAACTCCCGACGACATTGCCGATGTGGTGGCTCGTTGGACGGGCATTCCCGTGAAGCGCATGATGCAGAGCGAGCGCGAGAAACTCCTTCATCTCGAGGAGGAACTTCACCGCCGCGTCGTCGGTCAGGACGAAGCCATCCGCGCCGTTTCCGATGCCGTGCGCCGTTCCCGCGCCGGGTTGCAGGACCCGAAGCGCCCGATTGGCTCCTTCATCTTCCTCGGCACCACGGGTGTCGGAAAGACGGAACTGGCAAAGGCACTCGCCGACTTCCTCTTCAACGACGAGAACATGATGACGCGAATCGACATGAGCGAATACCAGGAAAAGTTCAGCGTCAGCCGTTTGGTCGGTGCCCCTCCGGGATATGTTGGCTACGAAGAGGGCGGTCAGCTGACGGAAGCCGTGCGCCGCAAACCCTACAGCGTCGTGCTGTTCGACGAGATTGAGAAGGCTCACCCCGACGTCTTCAACATCCTGCTCCAGGTTTTGGACGACGGGCGTCTCACGGACAACAAGGGGCGCACGGTGAACTTCAAGAACACCATCATCATCATGACGTCCAACCTCGGCTCCTCGCTGATTCAGCAGAAGTTGGAAGGACTCTCGGGAGCTTCGGCAGAGGAGCGCCGCCGCGTGTTGGACGAGACCTCCGGCGAGATTCTGGAAATGCTGAAACAGACCGTGCGTCCCGAGTTCTTGAACCGCATCGACGACATTCTCATGTTTGAGCCGCTGAACGAGGAGGAGATTCGCCGCATTGTTCGTCTGCAAGTCGAAGGCATCTGCCGTCTGCTCGAGCGTCAGGAGGTCACGCTCCGCGTCGATGACTCCGCCATCTCGCTGATTGCCCGCGCCGGTTTCGACCCCGAGTTTGGAGCGCGCCCCGTCAAGCGTGCGTTGCAGCGCCTGCTGCTGAACGACCTCAGCAAGGCTCTTCTCTCGGGCGAAGTCGATAGGTCGCAGCCCATCCGCGTCAGTGCCGACGCCGAGGGCGAAAGCCTGCGCTTCGAAAACCAAGGATGAACCATCTAATATAATAATAGTATATGTCACTCGAAAAGAATACCCTCCCCGCCGGCGCCGAAGCCGTTGTGAACGCCATCTTGACGCGCCGCAGTTGCCGCAGTTATCTGCCGCAGCTTCCCGACGAAAGTCTCATCGACCAAATCGTCGAAGCCGGCACCTACGCCGCTTCCGGAAA
Organism: Alloprevotella sp.; assembly: GCA_051868855.1. Taxonomy (GTDB): domain Bacteria; phylum Bacteroidota; class Bacteroidia; order Bacteroidales; family Bacteroidaceae; genus Alloprevotella. The sequence goes on from JBJEAG010000288.1 coordinate 6,620, forward strand.
GAGCCGACAACCCTGGCGCATCGTCGTCATTCGCGACACCGCGACCCAAACCCGCATTCGCCAAGCCAACGCCTCGTTCCTCAAAGCCGACGTGGCGGACCCTTTCTACGGTGCTCCCGTCTATCTCCTCGTCGTCAGTGAGCGCGAGAATCCGAACCACGTCTATGACGGTTCGCTTGTCATGGGCAACATGATGCTCTGTGCCCACGCGCTCGGGCTTGCGAGTTGCTGGATAAACCGCGCTCGCGAAATGTTCGACCAGCCCGAATGGCAGGCTTGGCTTCGTGAAATTGGTTTGGAAGGAGATTTCGAGGGCATCGGCTTCCTCGCTTTGGGCTATGCCGCCGGCGAACCCTCGCCCCGCAAACCGCGTCGCGAGTGTGTCGTGAAAGTCTGACGAAACGCCGAAAGGCGGCTCAAAAACGAAAAATCTCAATTTTCAAAGTCTGCAACGGTTGCATCATTTTCTGCAATCGTTGCAGTACTTTATGCAACGGTTGCAAACTGTCTTTTGTGGTTTCTGCGCCTCTTCGTAACTTCGTTTCCGAAATCAGAGTATCTGTTCATTTTTATTATTCACCATTTTAAATTTTTTCTTCATGCAAACAAACTCAATTTCCGAAAACGAAACGTTAGTATTGACGGCGGAGCAGGTTCCTCCCTCTTTCGTCTGCTGTTTCCAGTCCGACTGTCCTTTGGCAGGCGAGTGCATCCGCTTCCTCGCCGGCGAGGTGATTAGAGACAAACATGATTGCGGCCTTGCCGTCTATCCCTCCGCGCGTCGCGGCGACAGTTGCACCTGCTTCGCTCGGCAGCGCGTCATCCTCGCCGCCTACGGTTTCCAAAACCTCCTCGGGGAGGTGAAACGGAAGGACTCCGCATCCATTCACAAAGCCGTGGAACAGTTCTTGGGCGGACGCGGCACCTTCTATCGTTATCATC
>JBJEAG010000289.1:0-7507 GCA_051868855.1 Alloprevotella sp.
GAATAGTCAAGATGCAAGGCGCTGAGGATGAGGGCGCATGGAGTGTACTGAAGTACATGACTAATCCAGAATCCGATAGCAACGAAGCAGATTGGCTATTATCACGAATAGATATTAAATAAAAGTTATATCAACGCCATACTTCTTACCGCACTCCACAATGGACTGACGGTTGATGAGTGTGCCGCGATTTACGCAAAACTCCTTCTCCAAGTAGTCCTTGGCTTCGTCGTTGAATTCAAATTCAACACACACGGGGGATTTGGTGGTTCCTGCTATCTGAGGATTTTCTTTTACTTCCTCGGCAAGTGTCTTTTTCTTCTTCGGACTTTCCTTCTTGGAAACTTCTTCCTTCGATTTGACAACTTCACCTGCATTGCTCTCGAATTTCAAATCTTCGTCAAGTTCTACGCTCTGCAAAACCTTGATAAAGCCTTTCTTGAACTCGTTGCTGCGTTCAATGGATTGTTGAATGATGAAGTTGTCGGTCGTAAACTTGGCGGGGTTACTACCGAAAGCGGTCATTGTTCCGTCTGAGAACATGATGCTGATATTGGCTTTGCCCACCTTGATAATGGCTTGGTAGTCCATGAAACCATTGATGCCGTAGGTGATTCTTTTCTTCTTCATGATGAATTATGTAATATTGAAAATGAAAGAAAGGCGGAAAGGCATTCCTACCTATCCGCCTTTCGTGGGTGATTCTCTCTCTTTGATTAGGCTGCTGCCATGACGTCGCCTGCGTACTCAACCCATGCAGCATTCTTGTACTGCCACATCTGACCTTGAACGGCTTCAGCACTGATGCCGGGGCAGTCTTGAACGAGGTAATAGACATCGTTCTCACCCGGACTTGAAGGTGCTTCTGCGCTGTCCCACAAGTGGATTTGAACGGGGCTGGATGCGCTGCTGTCGCCTTCGCCGTTCACCCAAATGTGGCAAGAACCCTTCAGTGCAAGAGCGTCCCAAACGAGAATGGACTCGCGGGTGGCTTCCTCACCTTCGATGCGGTCTTTGCTGCTGTGTTCGGCACTGTACTGATAGTGTACCAAACGGTCGGGAGCGACAACGAAAGCGGAATTGCTCCACTTCAAACGGTCGAGGGTGGGGTCGTGCTTCAACTCCATGTCACCAAACACGGTGTGAAGGTTGGTCACTACCCAACCAACGGGGTTGGTCTTGGTGGTGATTTGTACTTCGGGATGATTGCTGTAGTCAATGCACTGAATGTTTTCGAGGAAGTTCTTACCTGCAAGGACAATGACGCTGTTGGGAACGTCTTCACCGGTGAACGTCATCTTTGACAAGGCGATGATTTCCTCATACGTCCACTTTCCTCTGTGCTGAAGTTCTTTCTTCACTTGGTAGCGGACACCTTCGGTGTACCAAATGGTCTGAGTACCTACCTTGTCGGTCTGAACGCTAAACTTACCCTTGCGACCTGCATAGAGGGTGCGATTGCCCTTCACCTTGAAGTTGGTGATGGCTGCCTCCGCGATGATAGACTTGGAGAACGGAATCTTCTTCTTCTGAGCGTCGAAGTAGTCAGAAACAATCTGATTCATACCGCGCTTCTGAAGATATACCGTGGTCGCCTGCGGAACAATGAGGTCGGGGTCAACTTCCTTCTGAGTTTCGTACAAGGCATTTGCCAAGATGATGAAGGTCGTGCCGGCAGGAATGTCGGGGGTGGTGCAGTAGGAATCGCTCTCCTGCGCCTTGGGACCGTTCACGGCACGAACAATAGGACTGCCGGTGGTGGCGTCGTGTCCCGTCACAAACAGCATCATGTCCTTGCCGGGGGTCTTGGTCTTACCGTCGTCCTCGTAACCGTCCACACCCTTGGCGAGAAGTGTGCCGTAGGGACGGGGGATGTCGGCGTCGTTCGCGATGAGAGGAAGCACAAACTGCTTGGCGCTGCTCGCAACAACTGAACCGGAAGAGGTTACGCTGGAGCGGGGTTCGTCAATCATGTAGTGTTCCACTTCGGGAGAGTTCACCTTCACCTTCTTTGCACGCAACATGAGTTGCATCAAGGGGGTGTCGTCTCCCTTAAATTTGAAAAGTTCTTGGTCAAGGTCGCTCTGAATGAGGTTACCTGCATCAATACCACCCGTAGAGCCTGCCACACCGCTGACGGTGGTGGCTTGACCGGGCAACTGACTTTGAACACCTGCAGAACCATTAGTGGGGTCTGCGTGAGTTCCACCAACATTTACATTTTCTTCACTCATTTTCTCTATTGGTTTTGGTTATTAAATTTTTCTATTTCGAATCTCTCTGAATGAGATTGTTTGTTCCGACGTCACCGGTGTGACGTGCAACACAACTGACCGTGGTCATGCCACCTGGAACTTGAGTCTTCAACCCTGCATGACCGCTCGCTACCATCACAGCGCGCTCCGTCGGAAACTTAACAATCTCGCAATTCATTTTCTCTATTCTCTTTATCTCTTCGTCTTTTTGTCTCTTCGTCTTTTTGTCTCTTTGTCTTTTGTCTCTTTGTCTTTTGTCATCAAGAACTTCCTGCCACCGTTCCCGCCGATTCCGTCGGCGGGCAACTCTTTGACTTTTTGTCTCTTTGACTTTTTGACTCCTACATCGCTTCCCTCGCTTCGTCAAAGATGCTTTTCTGCTTCCTTGTGTTGTTGGGACTTCCGTTCTTACCACCGAGAGGAGAAGTACCGTCGCCCTTTTCGCGCTTTCTGAGGTTCTCAACAATTTTTTCGTTGCGACCTGCGATGCGTCCTTCTTCACCTGCCATGGCGACGTCATTGTTATAGTTGATGGCATTGGCAAACATCTGCAACGTTTCGGGAGTGAACTTACCCATCACACCGTCACGAACAACCGTAAGCATGGCATCAACAACAGCATCTACCTGCTCGTCGCTCATGCCTTTCTCTTCTTGGAACTGACGGAGGCACTCTAAGGTGGTCTCCATGTTCTTGTCATATTCCTCGTCAAGTGCCTTGCTCTTGGCAATGCGTTCCATGTAGTCTTTGTTCGCCTCAGCGATTTTGTCCTGCATGTCGGGGTCGTCCAAAACGTCCTTGATTTCGACGCCGAAATTTCTAACTAAACCGATAACGGGGTCAGTGCCGTTGTGCATGTCGGCAAGCATCTGCGCACTGCGAGGGTCTGCGGCAAGCATGTCGGAAATACTCTTCTCTCGCGACTTGTAGTCGTTCAAGTCTTTCTCATATTGGTCGTAATCGTCGGAAATCTGACCATAGATTTCTTCGTCATCCTCAAACTTCTTGTCGGGATAACGTTCACGGAGGCGGGATAACTGCTTATCGCGCTTACTCATAACTTGCTGATTCTCACTCTCCATTTATTTTCGCTCTTTGTTGTTTTGTTCTTTGTCTGCAAATATAGGAGTTCAACTATTACACAATGTTTTAACTTTTGTGACTAATTTTGGGCAAAACATTATTGGCTTAAAATGAAATATATAGGTAGCGTTCTTGATTTCACGGAAGAGAGAAATAAGGAGATAATGAAGGTGTTCAGACAAAAACTTTCGGATGTGCAGGTAATCGTTAAACCGCAGATTTTTCAAATGGTGGCGGATTCACCGGCTTCACGTTTCTGGGTGAGTGAAAAAAGAGCGGCAATCGTCGTGGGGGCAATGGAGAGTGGAAAGGGGCTTCCTAAAATGAGGGACAACAAACGAGAAATGTTTGAAGAGATTTACAGACGATTCTTGTTGTTAAAACGAAAATTCCCACGAAAACCAATCTTTGAACTCGTATCTACCATCGTCTATCAGCCTGCACCAAAATTCTACCTCACCGCAAGAACCATCGAAGAATTCATATATCGAATCAGAAAACAACAGCGCACATCCGCACCAACCTCAACCACCGCTAAAAACAACCACCGTGCGCGAGGCATCAGCCTCACGTCTATTTGACTCTTTGTCTCTTTGACTCTTTGTCTCAACAATCTGCCACCGTTCCCGCCGATTCCGTCGGCGGGCAACTCTTTGACTATTTGTCTCTTTGACTCTTCGTCTCTCAAATCACCGCCTCCGACATCGGGACTCGTTTCCTCGTCGCTCTCTCGCTTCTCTTCGGAATCATTCTCGGAATATCCATCTCGCTGTAACAGATATGCAACCCGATTGCGCGTGTCATCAGCATATCATCGTGTCTGCCGAGTATCGCACCGTAACTTCCATTCTGTTTCCGCTCGTAGGTGAGAAACTCGTCCAAACATTCCAAGCAGCGTTCCACATAGAGTTTCTTTCTCACCGCTCTCACCAAGGCGGAAATAACCATTGGTTTGGTGAGGGTGTTTGTGTGAAAACCATATTTTCTCGGAGCGTGGTTGCGTATTTCTTCCTCGGATTGACGGCGGGCGTATAGGTTGTCATACACACAAGAAATCTGATTCAACACATACTGACTCTGGTCGCCACCTTCTATCTGACGTTCCTTATCGTGGGTCTCCAATGTATTGGACTCTATCACAAGAAGGGAGTTGTGGTAGTACGAGGCTATCTGCGCTGACTTCCATGCCAACACGTCTATGTCGCAATGTCCTCGCCACTGAGCAACAACTGATGGAGGCTCTACTCCGTCAATCATACCGATTCTGTCAAACACGGTTACCACACTGAAGTCGGACTTGTTTCCCCTTCCGCCAATATCTACCACCGTCAAATAGCGGTCGCTAACGGTGTATTCCAAAAATTCTTCGGGGGTTGCCCAAACCTGCAGAAAACCTTGATGGTCGGTGATAAGACGAAGGTTTGCGAAGGCGTCCTTGCCTTCTTCGGCACTGCCAACAACCTCTCCAATGTATTTGGGTGGACGGCATCTTTTTTTCATCTCGTCAATCTGATACTTGTCGAAGACCATCTGACCGGAATGAACGAAGGCTTCAATGTCGTCGGAGGGATATTCGCTCGCCATCACCGAAAAATCGTTTCGACCGGAACGCTCGGTGACATACCAATGTATAGCCTCTAACGTGGCTCCCTTCTCCCACAAACTCCAAAGGTGTTGACCACACTCTTCTCGGGTACTTGACACAAACTGACTCTTACGGTTCTTCCATAATTTTTCAGCAAACTCATTCTTCTCTTCTTCGCTCGAAAATGGAATGGAATAGTTCTCAATCTGAAACCATGCAATGAAAAGTGATTCGTATTGGGACGGAATATTGGGGTCGGCGGCAGCGGTGTATTCTCTGTGGAAGAAGTTACCCGTACCGTTGGCGGTACTCTCCATCACTATCATGGTGAGTGGTTCGTACAAAATACCGGAGCAGGCGGAACGAACAATGTCTTCGGGGGACTTGCCTTCGGTCTTCCTCCATATACCTACCTCGGACAAGTGTACCAAAGAATATGAACCGCCACGACAACTGTCGGGACGCTCGGCAGTACCTATCTTTATCTTGCAACCACGCTGGGGAACTCTGTATGTGGAGCCGCTCTGTCCGACTCTCACCATCTTGGGTTCGCCTTCTGCGTAGGTTTCTCCGAGGGTATGAAGGAACTCAACGGGATATTTCACCAACATGGTGTCGAACATATCCTTGATTTCTTCTGAGATGCTGGACTGGTGGGCAATGATGAGGGAGTTGAGTCCTTTCTTGTGAAGGAACTGCAGCCATGCCATGTAGAGTTGGGTGGTCGTACTACCGCCCCACTGACGCGCTTTCAGCAAGATGAGGCGAATGGGTTTCTTGGCTCTTCGTCTCGCTTCAAACTTTGCAACCAAAATGCGCTGTGGGTAGTAGAGGCGAAACAGAACATTCTTACCTGCCTTCTTGTTCTGTATATATACCACGCTGGCTGCCCAGAACGGGAAATCGTGCTCGAATCGAAGGCGGATGAACTGACGGCTAACTTTCATCATGTCGGTCTCGTTGGCTTCTACCTTCAAATCTTCTTTCAGAAAGTCTTTTATGCTGCCGCGCTTTACCAACTTCTTCACCAATGGTATCTTCAGCATGTCTTCGGGCAACCACTGTTCCTTGATTGCGAAGTCTTCTATTCTCACCTTGACGCGCTCGCCGACTGAACCCTCTCCGGTGACGGGATTGAAAGTGGCGTGAATGACGGCATTCCTCCTTCTGTTCTCTTCAAGAAGGAGGTCTATCTCGTTTTTACCGCCACTTTCAAAACTTTTCGTCCAATCATTTGCTCGCGTCATCATTTACCTCTACTTTTGCATTGCGTATAACTTTCTTATGTAAACTAATTCGTGTAATTAGTAGTTCATAGTTGCCCGCTTCGTCGTGAGACGAGGCGGGATTTTGTTTGTCGCTTCGCTCCGTTCAAGAGTCAAAAGTCAAGAGTTCAAAAGTAGAAGAGTCAAAAGTCAAGAGTCAAGAGTCAAATAGTGAAAAACCACCGTGTTCGATTCGTAAGCGTCGCGCCTTGTTGTCAGTGTTGTCTCTTTGTCTTTTTGTCTCTTTGACTCTTGACCATTGACTCTTATACTCTTGACCATTATACTCTTTGATTTTTTGACTCTTTGACTCTTTGACTTTTTGTCTCTTTGACTTTTTGACTCTTTGACTTTTTGTCTCTTTGACTTTTTGTCTCTTGACTCTTGACCATTGACTCTTTGTCTCTTCGTCTCTTTGTCTCTTTGTCTCTTCGTCTCTTTGTCTCTTAGACTTTTTTACCGGGAGCGAAGCGACCTCCTATCATCTGCTGAGCCTTCTGAACTGCCTCCATGTTCGCACTTTGGTTCACGCGGTTCACCAACTCGGGACTGATGCCTTCGGGAGTCTGTCCTTTCTCCAACTGCTGCTGCTGACTCTTGATGCTCTGCAACAACTCATCGGCAAACGGGAAGTCGCCGTTCTCCAACAACTGCTCCACACTGATGGCTTGTGCCTGCCACAACTGTATCAACATGTCGTTGGCAATGGCGCGGTAGGCGGGAGTGGAGGTGCTTTCTTGAATGCTGAGGTCGAACTCCACATCGCGAATGCGTTTGGGGTCGTAATTTATGAGGCTGCTGTTCTTGCCGGAGATATTGAACACCCTCGGAGTGTCGTAGAACTGCTGAATGTTCTTCACGTCTTTATACGCGCCTTCTCTGAGGAAGGAATTGTAGGTGTCAAGTATGTCAAGCAAAGAGGTGGTGGCGTTCTGAGTCTGCTGGGAGTACAAACTTGCACTCATTCCGCTGTAACCGGGCTTTCCCTGGATGGCTCCGTTCACGCCGCTGATGTCCTCAAAGAACTTCAACTGCATGCTAAGCAACTCACTGATGCCAATTTGAGTGCAGTTGTTGGCGAGTTGTTGGGGAAGCGCTGTGCCTTGCTTAGGTTGTTTTATCATGATGACGCCGTTGTATCTCGCCCACTCGTCGGCTACATCTTCGATACTTGTTCCGCTTGGGAGGCAGTCTTCCGGGAAGATGAGTACACCCTTTGCGCTTGCCCTCATAATCCAATCGTACATGGTGATGAGGCGGTTGGTGTAACGCTGCTGGTCTATCACGTCTGCCACAAACGAATGTAGCTCGCCGTCAAT
>JBJEAG010000290.1:0-1592 GCA_051868855.1 Alloprevotella sp.
GGTTGAAATAAGTCTAAATATATTTACCGCGCAGCGGCAATCATTTATTTCTTTTTGCGTTTACCGCGTTCAATCCACTCGAGCCATTCTGCTTCGGTGGCTTCACGATACATGAGGAAGGTGAAAATCTGAGTGTCAAGAATCTTACTGCGAGCTGACAGCAGTTGATTTTCAAGATCGGGAAAAACCCAACCCTTGGTTTGCATATAACCAATGAGCGGTAAAAAATTGTTGAACTTGAGAAGTTCTCCGTTTTCATCCTTCAATCCCTGTTTCCTCCAAGTCACATTGTCACCGCGCATAACCGAAGTATGAATTGACTCATCCATAATGGTTGCCTCTCCATCAAAACTAAAGGTATAAGCCAGAATGGCATAAATACGATGATTCTCCGCATTGACATTCAACGAACAAATAGCGAGGAGAGTGAGAAGGAAAAACTTTTTCATAAGGCGATAAAAATAAAGTGGTTATGGGGATATGCTTTATGTACGCTTAAATTCCGCGGGCGGTGAGGATTTCTGCCATCTGCTCCTGTACTTGACGAGCGGCGGCAGCAGCAGCCTCAGCGAAATCGGTGCCGGAGGAAGCGTAGATGATGCCGCGGGAGGAATTGACCAGAAGTCCGCATTCGTTGGTCATGCCGTAGCGACAAACCTCTTCCAACGAACCGCCTTGAGCGCCGACGCCGGGCACGAGCAGGAAATGATTGGGAGCAAGACGACGCACGTCTTCAAACAAACGACCGCGGGTGGCACCGACGACATACATCATCTTGTCATCACCGCCCCAAGCGGAGGAAACGCGAAGCACTTTCTCGAAGAGGCGTTCGCCCTGGGCGTCTTCCGTCATCTGGAAATCCAACGAGCCTTTGTTGCTCGTGGCTGCGAGCAGAACCACCCACTTGCCGGCATAGTCCAGAAAAGGAGTGACGCTGTCCTCGCCCATGTAGGGGGCAACGGTGAGGGCATCCACATCGAGTTCCTCGAAGAAGGTGCGGGCATACATGGCAGAGGTGTTGCCAATGTCGCCGCGCTTGGCGTCGGCAATGATGAAATGGTGGGGATGATTGGCGCGAATGTAGTCCACCGTGCGAATGAAGGACTGCCAACCTTTCAAACCACAACTTTCGTAGAAGGCGAGGTTGGGCTTGTAGCTCACGCAGTAGGGTGCGGTGGCGTCAATGATGGCACGGTTAAACTCAAAGATGGGGTCTTCGGCATCTGCTAAATGGGCAGGCAGTTTACGCTCATCGGGGTCAAGACCTACACAAAGGAAGGTGCGTTTCAGACGAATCTGTTCAAAAAGTTCTTGTTTATTCATGAGAGAGGATTTTGGGGTCAAAGAGTCAAAGAGTCGGAGTCGCTTCGCTCCGGTCAAAAAGGTCAAAAAGGTCAAAAGGGTCAAAGAGGGCGGAGCGGTTTCTGGGATTGCCCGCCGCTTACACGACGGGAACAGGGGTTTTCTTTGGTCAAAGAGACAAAGAGTCAAAGAGAAGCCTACCCCAAGAGGGTGTGTCAAAATGCACATTTTGGCTTCACCCTCGAAGGTGCGTCAGAATGGCTAAGATGCAAGGCGCTGAGGATGAGGGC
>JBJEAG010000291.1:0-1590 GCA_051868855.1 Alloprevotella sp.
ACCAGTGGAATGCCGACAAGATTGGCGTGACGGTGACCGACGCGCCGAACAGCGAAATGGAAACGCTCTATCAAAACGTGCAGTATGCCACCCCCTCCACCGGGACAGTCGCCACCTTCGACCCCGTAGGCAATGCCATCTTCTTCCAGGATGCCGCAGAGGTCGTCACCTTCGCAGCCTACGCTCCCTACGCCTCCGCTCCGGAAGCAGACGGTTCGGTGGCTTTCAACACGTTCGACTACAACACGGCAGACACGCAGGAGAAGATTGACTTCCTCTTCGCTTCGGGCGCCAAAGCCTCGAAGAGCGCGCCCACCGTGTCGTTTTCCGACCAGACCTCGGCGGGAGGCAGCGACTGCTCCTTCCACCACAAGATGGCGAAACTGGTGCTCAACGTGCAGGTTTCGACCGACGACGGTTTTGAGGCAGACGACATTCTCAGCGCCGGAATCACTCTGAACGGTTTGAAACACGGGGGCAAGTTCAACATCAACGACGGAAGCGTCACGATTGACGAAGGCGTCTCCTCCACTTTCGGCGACTGGGATCTCGTGGCAAACGGCAACAAGAGTTACGGGACAGGCAGCGTCACCTTTTCCCAGATTCTCATTCCGCAGGACCTGACCGCCTCGCCCTTGTTCTTAGACGTCACCCTTGGCGGCCAGCACTTCACGAACTCCACCTCCATCGCTCCCAATCTGGAGTCCGGCAAGGCTTATTCCTACACCATCACGGTGAAGAAGACCGAGCTCGCCGTCAGCGGCTGCACCATCACAGACTGGGAAACGGGAGACACAGGCACGGGAGAGGCTGAAATGACCAACTACATCAACCTGTCAGACCTGACCGGAGACACCACAGTGAACGCCGATGCCATTCTCACCGGCACGACCTCCTATAAAATCACGCTCGCTGCCGGAGTGACGGTCACATTGCACAACGCCACCATCAACAGAGGAGGAATTGTGTGCAACGGCGATGCCAAAATTCTTCTGAGCGGCACGAACACGGTCACCTCATCGAGCCCAGGAATCGAAGTCGGTCCCTCCGGCACTACCTTGACCATCGAAGGAGCAGGACAACTGACCGTCAAAGGAGGTTATTGCGCAGCGGGGATAGGATCTAACTCTTATGTTACTTGTGGCGACATCATCATCAACGGAGGAACCGTAATCGTCACAGGAGGCGAATGCGCTGCCGGGATAGGAAGCGGATGGCTTGCTTCTTGTGGCAACATCACCATCAGCGGCGTGAACTTGAGCGTAAAGGCTGGGGGATCTGCGGCATGCGTGGGGAAAGGAGATTCCGCTACTTCCATCGGCGTGATCAAGGTGACCAACTCCACCGTCACCTTGGACAAATCCGTCGGCAACGCCTACTTCGACCCGACGCCAAGCGACATCACGGGCAGCACGTTCCGCGACGCCCAGACGGGAGAAGTCATCACGTCGTTCTGACGAAACGCATGCTCTTGAACGCTGCACATTCCGTAGTTTTTTGAACACACCATTATATAGGGGTATTCTAAAAATTATGGAATAAGGAGTGCTCAAAAGAAAGTGCTTACATTTTGGTTGCTTTCTGCTTCTT
>JBJEAG010000292.1:0-2204 GCA_051868855.1 Alloprevotella sp.
AGCCTACCCCAACCCCTCCCTAAAGGGAAGGGCTAAGTTCCCTCCATTAATGTTCATAAATGGTCTCGTTAATGTCACATTAAAGAATTAATGAGGAATTATTGAATCAATTAATGAGCATTAATGGAGTGAGTGAAGGAGTTGGTGCGGAATCCGTTTTATCCGTTCTGGTCCGTCAAATCCGTGGTTTTTTGCCAAGGTTTTGCAAGGGTTTTGCAAGGGTTTTGCAAGGGTTTTGCAAGGGTTTTGCAGGTTGCAAAAGGGTTGCAAAAGGGTTGCAAAAGGGTTGCAAAAGGGTTGCAAATGGTTGGCGGAGGGTGGCGCATAGCTTACGCACCGCGCACGGTGGTTCCTTTTTCGTTGTCAAAGTTGTCTTGCTGGTCTTCAAGCTTCTTTAGACCGCTTTGAACAGCGCCGCAAGCGCGTTGAACAGCGCCGCAAGCGGCGTTGAGCAGCGACGAAGTCGCGTTGAACTTTCGCGCAGCGACCCTTTTGACCTTTTCGACCAAAAGTTGGTCACCGACTTTTTGACCTTTTTGACCTTTTTGACCTCCTATTCTGCGCCGACAAAATTAGCGGAAGAGGGCGGAATGAGCAACAAAGTTGTCCTATATTTCGGAAAACTTTATACAGTGCCGCTGTTTTTCTGCACAACCATGCATTGTCTGAGATTTTATGCGTACTTTTGCGCCGCATTTGCAAAACGACTTAACCTATTTGCACTATCTATCATCACTTTACGAACATTAAATACGATATTAACGCTTAGGCAAATAAATACTACTTTCTAATTTTTTATATCTCTATGAAGAAAATCATTACTCTTTTCGCAATGGGTGCGATTGTCCTCAGCGGCAATGCACAGAAGACCATCCAGGGCTCTCGCTTCTTTGATAACTGGTCCGTTGGTCTCGTTGGTGGTGCTTACACCAAGACCACTCACAACGCTATGTTCAAGAACGCTCGTCCTGCCTACGGTCTTGAAGTGACGAAGCAAATCACTCCTATCTTCGGTGTGGGCGTGCAGGGAACTGCCACCAACAACATCACTGACAGCAAGACTGCCATCGACGCTGTGAACGCTGACTTGCTCGCCAAGTTCAACCTCACCAACGCTCTCTTCGGCTACAAAGGTGAACCCCGCGTCTTCGAAGTGGAAGGTGTCTATGGCATCGGCATGATGCACTACTTTGAAAGCGGCACGGATGGTGCAAACGACCTGACTTCTCAAGCAGGTTTGAACTTCAATTTCAACCTTGGCAAAGAGAAGGCTTGGACCGTTTCTCTCAAACCCGCCATCGTTTGGGATCTCGACGGTGGTTCCAAAGAGCAGAACACTGCCTACAACGTGAACCACAGCGCCATCCAGGTGCTCGCCGGTGTGACCTATCACTTCAAGAACAAGAGCAACGGTAAGCACTACATGACCTTCGCCAAGGGCTACGACCAGGCTGAAGTGGATGGTCTCAACGCTAAGATCAACGACCTCCGCGCTCAGGTGAGCGACAAGGATGCTCAGGTTTCCAAGCTCAATGGTCAAATCCGTACGCTCCAGCAGCAGCTCAACGACGAGCGCAACAAGAAACCCGCCGTTCAAATCCAGAAAGTCGTGGAAACTCAGAAGGGTGCCAACTCTCTCGAACAGACCATCACCTTCCGTCAGGGCAAGAGCGTCATCGATGCTTCTCAGCTCCCCAACGTGGAACGCGTGGCTACGTTCATGAAGAACCACAAGGACGCCAAAGTGACCATCAAGGGTTATGCTTCTCCCGAAGGCTCTGCCGAAATCAACGCTAAGATTGCCAAGGCACGTGCTGAAGCTGTGAAGACTGTCCTCGTGAACAAGTACAAGATTGATGCTTCCCGCATCGTGGCTGAAGGTCAGGGCGTGGGCGACATGTTCAGCGAACCCGACTGGAACCGTGTCAGCATCTGCACCATTGAGTCTAAATAAATCTTAGAGTCAAAGTAAATAGACATCGAATCTAAGTAATTAGACAAGTCATAAAAAAATGCCGAGCGGGGCAGCGTCATCAACGATGCTGCCCCGCTCACTTTGGATTTGGATGTGCCCGAAAATGTTTCTACCACGGATTAGGCGGATGTTTTTGTCTCACGCAGAATCCGCAGAATGAGAAGGAATTTTTAAGAACACGAATTGTTCATGAATTGAACACGAATTGTTCATGAATTTATTCCTCACG
>JBJEAG010000292.1:2304-7472 GCA_051868855.1 Alloprevotella sp.
GAACACGAATTGTTCATGAATTGAACACGAATTGTTCATGAATTTATTCCTCACGCAGAATCCGCAGAATTAGAAGGAATATTTTTTGGAACACGAATTGTTCATGAATTGAACACGAATTGTTCATGAATTTATTCCTCACGCAGAATCCGCAGAATGGAAAGGAATGTCGGGAAAAACAAAAAAGGTGCGGCGAGATGCCGCACCTTTAAATGTGATATAAACGCGATATAAATGCGATATAAATGTGATCTAAACGCGATTTCAATGCGCTTTCAACGCGAATGAATTCGGAGGATTCATTGAGAGTTCATCACTTCACGACCTTGCGGTTGTTGAGGATGTAAACGCCCTTGGTGGGAGCATTCTCCAAACGACGACCGGAGAGGTCATACATGCTCTTGCTCTCGGAAGAGGCGGTCGCGTTGCTGATGCCGCTGGGGTCGCCCACGCGGAGCATGGCATCCACGATGACACCGCCGTTGGCAATCAGACCTTTGTTGCTTTCATTGACATAGAGCTGACCGGCGGGGTCAAGGCTGTTCCAATCGACTTTGAAACGAACGCGATAGAGACCCGGAGTGGCGGGAGCAGTGAAGGAGGGGCAAACCAAAGTGTTGCGGGAGGTGCCACTCAGTGCTTCGCCGGCGGAGTTCTGACCGGAGGCGTCGTCGGCGGGGTCGCCGGAATAGTAACTGTAGGTCATCACGTCTGTGCCGGTGATGTCGGTGCCGGCGGCGTTGAAGTTGAACTGTCCATCGTTGCCAAGGTCAATGTAGAAGTAGCCGTTCACCCAGTTTCCGCCGCCCATGGTGAAAGCAACGGTGAGGGTTTCGCCGGCGTGGCAGTTGAGTTCCGTGTCAGCCGTTTTGTCGAAATAGGGTTTGATTTCGCTTGCGGCAGATGCCACGATGATTTCCTGTGCTTCACTTCCTTCTTCCGTGAGAGAGACTTTGTTTGTCCAACGGTCGGTTCTGGAAGGGCTTGCGTCCTTGTCGAAGTTGATGTAGTAAGGTTCGACCACCTTAGGGACCACGTTGATTTCGATGGTCTTGCTCACGCCGCTTCCGTCGTTGGCAGTCACGGTGATGGTGGCGGTGCCTTCAGCGACGCCCACGATGAGACCGCCGCGAACGGTGGCGATTTCGGGGTTGCTGCTGGTCCAAGTCACAGCGGGGAAGGAAGCCTCGGCGGGTGCTGCGGTGGCAGTGGCAACGAGGGTCTTTCCGACTTCCACTTGGGTGGCGTTGCCTTCAGTGGCGATGGTGATGTCGGTCACGAGTACGGGAGTCTGTGCTGCGTCGAGTCCGTCGAAGGCGAAGACGCTGCTTCCGGGCAGGGTGACGGTGAGTTCGGTGTCGATGTTGATGGCTTCACCTTCGGTCAGACCTTCCAGTGCATCCTGCACGCCGAAAGATTTGTGGAGCACGATGCTGCCGCTGACGTTGGCAGGAATGTTGAGGGCTTCGCGGAGCGTGAAGGTGTAGGTCTGAGCGTCGTTGGCGCCGTTGCGGAGGGCGAGCGTGGATTTCGTTCCGTTCCAAGAAGCCCAACCATAGACCTGAGCCTTAGCGCCGGTCCAAGGATTGCCGCCCACCCAGTGAGCGTCGGGGAGCACGTCGGCATTGCGTTTCTGCCAGCTGATGCACTCGGCGAGGTCAGCCCAGAGCTGTCCGTTGTTGATGGAGTTCATCAAAGGATAGTCATTGTAGAGTTCCACCATTCCGGAGCCGCAGACGAAGGCACAGCGGAGTTCGCGGAGGCAAGCTTCGTAGGTCATGTTCTTGCTGACGCTGCCATACTGCGAGAGGATGAATCCGTGGGTCATCAAGGTGTTGATGGGGCAGATGGGCGAGTTCGTCACGTAGTTCTGATAAACGAGGCGGTCGCGATAGGTAATCCAGTTTTCGCGGTCGATGGAGTTGTCGCCGATGGTGCCGTAGTCATTCTCCTGTCGCCAGGTGGCGTCGGTGTAGTGATACCAGAAGGGGCTTGCCCAGGTTCCGACGGTGGTGTTGAAGAAGATGTCGCGGCGGAGGTTTTCGCGGACGTAGCGTTCGAGTCGGATGATGCCTTCGGCGTTTTCGTTTCCGGTGTCGCCTGCGTCAGGACCGACAGCGCTGAACTGAGCGGAGATACCGTCGAACTTGAAGAAGCGGAAGTCGCCGTTGTTCTTGGTCAGGTTCTCGGCAGCGTCGAGGAAGGTCTGATAGTAGGCGGGGTTGGAGAGTTGCATGCCGCCGCGTCCTTCAGCGTTCCAGTAGGCGCGACGATAGTTGCCGCTGGTGCCGTAGCCACCGACCGGACCGAGCCATGCGCCGACTCCGGCGCCCATGACGGCTGCTTCGGCAGCGATGTCACGCATTTCGTTGGGGAATCCGGCGTGGAAGGTCCAGAGACCGTAGTTGTCCCATCCGTCGTCGATGACGAAGCTGTTGGGACCGACGCCGTAGCGAGCGTAGAAGTCAGACTTCCAGTGAGCGAGCACGTCGAGCACTTGGTCAGCCGTCATGTTCTGAGTCGGGTCAGCCGCGTTGTTGCGGTTGATGTTGAGTTCGTACCAAGAGATGTAGGCGGGGTTGGGACGCCAAGGCACGGCACGTTCGCGTTCGCTGTAGGCAAGGAAGGAACGGCGCTTTTGCGTCTTGTGGATGTTTTCTTCGCTCTGGCTTCCGTCCTGAGCCACGAGACCCACCACGGCAGAAATCTTCCAGTCTTCGCCGGCGGCAAGCGTCGTGTTGCGGCTCCAGCGTCCCTGGATGTCCACGAGGTCAGTGTTCACGACCACTCCTTCTTTGGGAGAGTAAATGGTGCCGGAGACTTCGCTGGTGGCGTCCACGCTCTCAGATTTCTTCTGAATGAAGAGACGCAGGGTGTAGGTGCCGTCGTTGGGCACGACGATGCTGAAGGTGTTGTTCTCTTTGGCAGTGCCGGTGTAGCCTGCGTGGTAGTCGCTGGCAGCCACGTTGCCGTTGGCGTCAACCAGGTCGGCGCCGCCCAGGTTCAGGCGGTGGTTACCGCTCTTGTAGAGCACAGTGGCTTCCACCTTCTGGTTCTCCTGCAGCGTCAGACTCTCGATTTGATAGTAGAGCACGTCGGGATAGCCGGCGCCGGTGGCTTCGGTGACGCGGGCAGGCACGTCAGCCTCGGGCACTTCCACCCAGCTGGCGGCAGTCAGCGACTGCTTCTCAATCGTTCCTGTCTGTTCCCACTTGTCTTCGTCGCCCGAAGCGCCGCCCACGGTGTTGTAGCCCACGGGGTTCTCGAGTCCGGCGAAAATCTTGTCACTCATCAGGACGGCGCCGCGGGTGTTGCCCACCACTTTCGGCGCGGAGCCTGCGGCTTTCGTGTCCACGGTGTAAATCATCGGAATGACGTCAAACATGTCCACGCCGTTCTCGCCGGTCAGTTCCATCTCGGTGCGGAGATAGTGGCTGCCGTCACGGAGCACGGCTTTCCAAACGATGTTCAGCACGGACTCCTTATATTTATAGGTATAGTTTGCCACGAGCGCTTTTCCGTTGAAGTGTTCAGCGCCGCCCACGGCATCTTCCTTGCCTTCGAGGTTTTCGATGGCGAGGCTTTGGAGCGTCATGGAAGAAGCGGGCACGGTCAGACCCGAGCCGACAGCCACGGTGAAGGGTTCGGTGCCGGGTTCAAGGTTCATGGCTTTGGAGCCGCCGAAGTAGAGCGCGTCGCCCACCTTGACGAAGGAAGCAGCGAGCACATTGTTTTCCAGCGTGAAGACACCGTCAGCCTCCGTGGCAACGGCAGCGCCGACAGCCTCCTGCTGAGCGGGATAGAGCACGGCGTTGGCGTAGGGTTGCTTGTCAGCCTGCACGGGAACGTCAGCGTAGGTGAGCGTCACCGTTTCGGTGAGGTCGTTGATGGAGAGTACGGCAAATTTGCCTTCCTGAGCCGGCACGCTGATGTCGCTCTTCTTGAGCGCGGCTTCCACAGAGCAGGTCTCGCCGTTGGCGTAGGTGTTGCCGCCGATGGTGACAACCACGCCTTCGGGCAGCACCATCGTGTATTCGTAGGTTCTGATGATGACCTCAGCGAAGGTCCAGCGGCTACCGGCGTCGGCGCTGCCATCTTGCTTCCAGATGCCAAGGGTGACAGAGCCGTCGAGCGGATTCTGACCGCCAATGCCATAGAGCCAGTTCAGATATTTTCCGGAAACGCCCGTGTTGTTGTAGGGCTTGACGTTGTAGTTTTCGTCGGCGTAGTTTTCAACGTAGAAATAAGCCCCCTCTGTTTTTTCGTCGGTGAGGGTGACGAAGCCGGTTTGGTCGGAATAGCTTCCGGCTTTGGCATATCCCAGCCATTTTTTGTTTTTGTAGCTGTAGATGTAGTAGGTGTTTTCCATCCCGTCCACGGCATAGAAAGCAAAGTAGCCGTAGTTGTCGGCTGTCTGCGTGGGGGAGGTGAGCGAAGTGGCGTAGTAGTTGTTGCCACTCTTCATCGTGTAGAGATGCTCAGGCTTGGCGTCCGTCCCCGGGGGGGTGGTCGATGCCTGAATGATGTCTGCGCTTGCCTGCAGGGAAACAGCCAAGAACAGCAGCATCAGGGAGAACAATTTTCTCATACGCATTAGATTTAAGAGATTGGTTAAGAGATTGGTTGATAAGATGATTTGTTCAAAGAGAATGACGAGGAGCAGAAGCCTGCACGAACGTGAAACCGTGCGTGGCGAGCGGCAAAGAACTCTCCCCGAAAACAATGATAACATATTAATCCTCTGCAAAAATAAGTAGCATTTCCTCGCCGACCAAAGGAGTTGGGGATAAAGTTGCGAGTTTCCCGCAGAATCTTTTTTTGAAAACACGGATTTGACGGACCAGGACATAGGGCACTGGGAAAACCTGTGTCAATTGAAAGAATCAAAAATATTGCTGTCCGCGACATTAGCATGGAAGGCTACACCTTGCACGGGACAATGATTAAAATGAAATTGTGACTGTCGGAAACATACGCCCCGCGTCCGCCCTGCACGTGGCTACCGTCGGCAATGTAACGGTAACTGCTGGCAACATACGCCCCACGGTTGCGCGGACGCGATGAATCGCGTTAGCGACGCGAAGGAATAGGAGGTGACGTGTCTCACGTCACCCAGCCACCTGCGAGCATCAACTCGGCATTTGCTGCAATCGGTGGCGCGGACGCGA
>JBJEAG010000293.1:0-7463 GCA_051868855.1 Alloprevotella sp.
TCGCCCTCCTTCGTCGGGCTCATCGGGCTTGCAGCCCTCACCATCCGGCTGAAAATACTTTTACCGGACAGCAATAATTACCTGAGGGTGTGTCAAAAGGCAAATTTTGGCTTCACCCTCGGCGGTGCGTCAGAATGGCTAAGATGCAAGGCGCTGAGGATGAGGGCGCAGGGAGTGTACTGAAGTACATGACCAAGCCCGAATCCGATAGCAACGCAGCAGATTGGCTATTATGACACACCGCCCTCCTAAACCGCACAAAAAAAGGACGTTCGCAAATCCACCGGGAAGTGAATTTGCGAACGTATATTTTTACTGACCAATTCCCCAAGACGAGGGGAACGGTGCCGACGGCGGGAATCAGAGTTCCAAGTCGCCGTCGAAGATTTCGTGCCAGGGGAGACCCTGCTTGTTGAGTTCGTCCATGAAGGGGTCGGGGTCGAACTCTTCGACGTTCCAAACGCCGGGACGCTTCCAGAGGCCAAGCATGAACATGCGGGCTCCGATGCACGCCGGCACGCCGGTGGTGTAACTGACGCCCTGCATGCCCGTCTCTTCGTAGGCGGCGCGGTGGGAGCAGTTGTTATAGACGTAGTAGGTGCGCTCCTTGCCGTCCTTCACGCCACGGATGCGGCAGCCGATGCTGGTTTCGCCGTCGTAGTTCTCGCCGAGGTCTTGCGGGTTGGGAAGCACGGCTTTGAGGAACTGGAGGGGAACAATCTTCACCTTGACGGGACCGCTGCCGTCGGCGGCTTCTGCGGTGTATTCCAACTCATCGATGCGCGACATGCCGATATTTTGAATGACGTCGAGATGTTTGAGATACTGCTCGCCGAAGGTCATCCAGAAGCGGGCGCGCTTGATGGTGGGATAGTTCTTCACGAGACTTTCGATTTCCTCGTGGTGAAGCAGGTAGCTTTCCTTGGGACCGATGTTCGGATAGGTGAGCGGCTGGTGAATCTCAAGCGGCTCCGTTTCCACCCACTTTCCGTTCTCCCAGTAGAGACCTTTCTGAGTGATTTCGCGGATGTTGATTTCGGGATTGAAGTTGGTGGCAAACGCTTTGTGGTGGTCGCCGGCGTTGCAGTCCACGATGTCGAGGTAGTGAATCTCGTCGAAGTGATGTTTGGCGGCGTAGGCGGTGTAGATGCTCGTCACACCCGGGTCGAAGCCGCAGCCGAGGATGGCGGTGAGTCCGGCTTTCTCGAAGCGTTCTTTGAATGCCCATTGCCAGGAGTACTCGAAGTGAGCCTCATCCTTGGGTTCATAGTTTGCCGTGTCGAGGTAGGAGCAACCGCACTGGAGACACGCCTCCATGATGGTCAGGTCCTGATAGGGCAGTGCGAGGTTCACGACGAGGTCGGGTTGGAAATCGCGGAAGAGTTCGCAGAGTTGCTCCACGCTGTCAGCATCGACCTGTGCGGTGCGAATGTCGGAGCGTCCGATGGCTTTGACGATGGCGTCGCACTTTGACTTTGTGCGGCTGGCAATCATGATTTCACTGAAGACATCGCTGTTTTGAGCAATCTTGTGGGCAGCCACAGTGGCAACGCCTCCGGCGCCGATAATCAATACTTTTCCCATGTTCAAATCTTTGGGGTAACTGTTATATTATATGTGTATGAATGATGATTTGCGGTTCTTTGCGATTCCAACTCGTGCGGTTTGCTTATCCGCCAACTTGGGACAAGCCAAAGCCAAAGCCAGCCTCACTCCGGCATTTCGAGTTTGACGCGAATCCAGGTTTCTTTGGCTTCACCGCCGTCGGGCAGGAGTCGGTAGGAGATTTCGATTCTGTCCTTTTCGGCTGAGACGATGGTGATTTTGTTTTTCTTTCCGACGAGAGTCGGGTTCACAAGCGTGGAGTTGATGTGCTCGACGAAGGTGGAATCGGAGGTGAGGCGGAAGGTGCCTTCGTTGGTGATGATGCACTGTGCCTTTTGGTTGGCGATGAGGAAGGTGCAGAAGGTGCCGTCGTTTTGCATGACTTTCCAGACGGGAAGTTTCAGTTCCGGCGCGGTGTCGGTGGCGGGTTGCACTTGCTGCCAGATGCCTTCGAGTTTCACTTTCTTGGCGGTGGGAGCAGCGTTCAGCATCAACGGGAAGAGGAGAACGAGAAGAGAGAGAACTTTTTTCATGGTGTGAATGATTTTTGAGAGGTTTTGAAATTGATTTTTGAGAGAGAATATTTTTAATGCGGTCTGAGACCATTCTTTTTCTTTGAACGTTCCCGACGCCGAAGAGTCGGCGGATGGGCATTCATGTTCTCTCTCCAAATCTTTCCCGGGGCAGTGTCACGTTGGAGCGACAGCCCTGTTCTCTCTCCTCACACGCGGCTCAGTCCGAGTCCTGCGCCTTCCTCTGTTGCAAGCATCCTCTGACGGCGGTCAGTCCGCGACTGCTCTGCATCTCAAACGCCAAGGCGTCGGCGGTGTCGGCATCGGTGAGGATGCGGAGTTGCTCGCCGCAATAGGTTTCCGCCGCGAAAGCCAAATCGACGCGCCGGATGGGGCGTTCTCTGAGTTCTTCGGGAGTGAAGAGGTTCAGCGCGAGTTCGAGATAGCGGATGGAATTGAAATGCCCGTTGATGTCCAAGTCGGTGAAAGCCGCCGTGTGAACGCCGCGTTCCACGGGGTTCTTCACTCTGGCGCGACACCGCGAAGAAGGAACGGGATTCGGGCGGTCGGCAACGAGCACGTCGTCCCACTTCTCTGCCTGCGGAATACGTTCGCCGCGAAGGTCGGCTGCTTGACGCGTCTCCCAATCGATGAGTGCCCAAATGCTGGTGGCGTGGCCGTAGGCAGTGCCGTCGGGGCGGAGGATGCTGAAGTGACGGTCGGTGAACTGCCGATAGACTTTATCAACCCACGTTTCGATGAAGAAGGTCTCGCCGGTGCGGGGCAGGCTGTCCACTTCGATGGTGAGGCGGGAGAGCACCCAGACGTGGTTCACCTTCATCATGTCCTTGAAGCCGAAGCCGTGTTCTCCGGCGTGCATTGAAGCGCAGCGCAGGAACAGATTGCCCAAACGACCCCACGAAAGATTGCCCAGGCAGTCCTCGGTGAAGGGTTCGACGGTGAAGGAATAACGACCGATGCGATGACTCATTTCTTTGGCGGTTTGATTGTCAGATGAATGATTATGCGAGCAAAGGTAAAGGTTTTGACTCAAAAAAAGTAACTTTGCCCAAGATTTTCTGAGACATGACGCCTTGCGGGGCTGTTTCTGCGCCCTCCGGCAAGCCTCGGGATGCTCCGCAATCATGCCTCGGGATGCTCTCTAAATTCAAACAGAAAACATACGAACAATACACTTTTATTTCATCATGAAAACTTTCTCTTTCCTTCGTGCCGCCTTGGTGCTGCCCGCCTTCTGCGGATGGGTTGCCGCCGCGCAGCCGGCACAGGCACAGTCCTCCTCGCTGACGCTGGAGGACATCAGCAACTGGCACTACATTCCGGAGTCCTACAGCGTGCACTCCTCCACCGAGGGCGACAACTATGCCCGCCTCTCCTCCGACCAGAAACGCATCGAACTCTTCTCCTTCCGCGACGGCAGCCAAACGGGCGTGCTCTTCGACGCCGACAAAGCGCGCGGCAAAGCGGGACTGAAACAAATCGAGGGCTTCACGCTCTCGCCCGACGGCAGAAAGATTCTGCTCATGACGCAGCGCAAATCCATCTATCGCCGCTCCTTCTCTGCCGTATATTATATATATGACACACAAAACAACTCCTACGAACCGCTCTCCGATGGCGGACCGCAGCAGCAGCCCATCTTCTCGCCCGACGGCACGATGGTGGCTTTTGTTCGCGAGGGTGACCTCTACGTCGTGAAACTCCTCTACGGCAACGCCGAGAGCCGCGTCACCAAGGACGGCGAGTTCAACAAAATCATCAACGGTCTGCCCGACTGGGTGAACGAGGAGGAGTTCTCCACCGCTCGCTCCTTTGACTTCTCCGCCGACAGCGAGATGCTGGCGTGGGTGCGCTACGACGAGAGCCAAGTGCCGCTCTACTCCATGACGATGTATAAGGGCGACCAGCCCGTCCGCGAAGACTGCGACACCTATCCCGGCGCCTATCGCTACAAATATCCCGTGGCAGGCGAGGTGAACAGCCGCGTCAGCGTCATGACCTTCGACATCAAAAACCGCGTCACCCGCACGCTCAAACTGCCCCTCGACTCCGACGCCTACGTTCCCCGCATCCAGTTCACCTCTGACCCGGCGCGCCTTGCCGTCGTCACCCTCAACCGCCGTCAGAACCGAATGGACATCTACATGGCGAACCCGCGCAGCACGGAATGCACGCTGGCGGTGAGAGAAGAAAATGAGAAATATATTCCGGAGACAACTTACGGCTCACTTCGCTTCTTCGGCGACCGCTTCGCCTTCATCTCCGACCGCAGCGGCTTCAAGCACATCTATCTCTACAACCTCAGCGGACGACTCGAACGACAACTGACAAAGGGCGACTTCGACGTGGCTGCTTTCTATGACTACGAACCCGCCACCGGACGCTGCTTCTATGCCGCCCACGACGAGAGCCCTCTGCGCACCAGCATCTGCATCAGCGAGAAAAACGGAAAAGTGCGCCGCCTCACCTCCACACCGGGCACACACAGCGCCGTCTTCAGCAAGGACAAGAAATATTTCCTCGACACCTACTCCTCCCTCCAACAACCGCCCGTCGTTTCGCTCTGCCGCACCTCCGACGGTCGCAGCGAGAAAGTGCTGGTCGATAACGCCAAACTGAAAGAAAAAACCGACGCGCTCTTCTCGCCGCGCGACTTCTTCACCTGCCCCGCCGCCGACGGCACCTCGCTCAACGGCTGGATGGTGAAACCCCGCAACTTCGACCCCGCGAAGAAATATCCCGTCATCATGTATCAGTACTCCGGTCCCGGCTCTCAGGAGGTGCGTGACGCCTGGTCCATCGGTCTCTATCCCGGCGCCGCCTTCGAGAGTTACCTCGCCGACCAAGACTTCATCGTGGCATGCGTCGATGGTCGCGGCACCGGAGCACGCGGCGCAGCGTTCGAGAAGTGCACCTATCTGAAACTCGGCGAGATCGAATCGGCTGACCAAGTCGCCGTGGCAAAATGGCTCGCCGCTCAGACCTACGTGGACGGCGAACGCATCGGCATCTGGGGATGGAGTTTCGGCGGTTTCAACACGCTGATGTCCATGAGCGAAGGCACGCCCGTCTTCCGCGCCGGCGTCGCAGTGGCTGCGCCCTCAAACTGGAAATACTATGACACCATCTACACGGAACGCTACATGCGCACTCCGAAAGAGAATGCCGAGGGCTATGCCATCAACCCCATCACCCGCGCACCGAAACTCCACGGCGACCTCCTCCTCATCCACGGCACCGCCGACGACAACGTTCACTTCCGCAACTTCACCGAGGTCAGCGAAGCCTACGTTCAAAACATGAAACTCTTCCGCCAGCAGGTCTATACGAACCGCAACCACTTCATCATGGGCGGACAGACGCGCCTCCACCTCATGCGCACCATCAGCGACTTCTTCAAAGAGAAACTCCGCCCGTGACGCCGCGAGTTCCCTGACGGCAACGCGCAAACACAGCAAAAACACGCAGAAAACGGAACGCGCGAAAAACGTCAACAAACAAAAAAACGCAGAATGAAAAGGATTCGGGAGAATCATCTCCTCTTCCCCATCATTCTGCGTGTTTTTTTGTGCGCAACAGAGGCGGGAGGTTTGCGCACGGGTTTTATATTTCAAAAAGTTTGGGAGGCGGCGTCGGCGGCATCGGCGGCATCGGCGCAAAGGAACATGACATAATAAATGGGCATGTAGGCGACAAGCCCCTCACGGCGCACCTGACGCTGATTGCTGAGCACCAAGGCAGACTTCACGTGATAGTCTTCATTGCTCAAGAGCTTGTTCAATGCACTGTGAATGGTGTAGTCACGCCCGGACTTCACTTCAATGGGAAGAACGGAAAGATTGTCGAAGTCGTCTATCAAGAAATCCACTTCCCCATTCTTACGATTATCATAATAGAACAGGTGGAAGCCGTGAGCCGAGAGTTCTTGCGCCACGACACTTTCATAGACTGCCCCGAGATTGACGCTTCGGTCATCGTTCATCACTGCCTGCACATTGTGGGCAAAGAGTTGTGCGGTCAGCATGCCGACATCGTTGAGATAGAGTTTGAGAAGATTCTTCTGAACGGATTCCGTCAAAGGATGCTTGGGATTGCTCACGGCATGCACATCAAGGGCTATCCCCGAGGAGACAAGATATTCAAATTCTTCCAAGTAACGACTGAAACGGTCTCCCGCACGACCTTGAATGTCCTTTGCCACGATGCGCTTTTTCTTGTTTTCCATCTGCGACGGAATCATGTCATAGACGCGCCGCACCATCAACGCTCGTCCGGCATCTTGGACATATTTAGAAGCATCATCTTTGTAGAGTTGGAGAATGGCGGATTGCAAACGCCGCACATTCACGATGTTGCGGGTGGCAAGATATTCATTGACCACGTCGGGCATTCCACCGACAAGCAGATAGCGGCGGAAGTGGGTCATCAACATTTCGTGGGTTTCCTCGCTCAGACTTTCACCGGCGTGAAGACTCTGCCGAATGACGCTGATGGCGTCGGCTCCCATGCCGTTGGCAAGGAGGAACTCCTCGAAATCCAACTGGTGCATCTTCAGCCGAATCATGCTGCCCACCGGAATGGAGGTCGTGGAACGCAGAGTGACGCCGAGCAGACTGCCGCTGGCGATGTAGGTGAAGCGCCCCTCCTGACGCAGAAACTTCAAAAGGGTGAGAAACTGGGGATACTGTTGAATCTCGTCAAGAAAGACCAAAGTGTCGCTTCGACTGCCGAGACGACCTCCTCCCACAGCACTAAGGAGAAAATAGAAATCGTCGATGGTGCGCACCTGACTGAACAAAGCCTTTCCCGCAGCATCTTCTGCGAAATTGACCTCTACAAAATTCTTGAACAGACGCTTTCCGACTTCCCTTATGATGAAGGACTTACCGACCTGTCGGGCGCCTTCCACCACGAGTATCTTGTCCGAACCGCTCAGCAGATGCGCTTCTATTGTTTTCTCGATTTTTCTGTAAAGCATAAGAGTTGAATGACACTTTTCAATATGATTTGATGCCGCAAAATTACACTTTTCAATATATTTTCTTATCCCCAAATTACACTTTTCAATATATTTTCTTCCCCGAAAATTACACTTTTCAATATCTGAGAGAGAAAATGCAGAGGAACTGCAGCCTTTCTGCAGCCATCTCCGGCAACCGTTTGCCAACCGTTTGCCAACCCTTTTGCAACGCTTTTGCAACTGTTTTGCAACCGTTTTGCAACCGTTTTGCAACCGTTTTGCAACCGTCCGAGCCTTTCCAATAGTAACGGAGATTAGAAGGTGCGACGCTGTTATGACGGTGGCATCGCAGGGGTGTCGAAAGG
>JBJEAG010000294.1:0-1581 GCA_051868855.1 Alloprevotella sp.
ATTGAACGAATGATGTGATTCATGAAACTATCAAGGTCTCAGGCAGCCCACGGGGATGACGTGAACGCCGTCCGGGCGTTGGTAGGCATACTGTCCGACGGCAATGACGACTGCCAGAAACGAAGGTGCGGGCATGCGGTTGGTGTCAATGCTTTGTGCCAGTTCGGTCAGATTGGCAGCACCTTCGTTGATGCTCTGCTCTCCCCCCAGTTTGACCTCTAACAGTCCGTAGCTTCCGTCGCGGCGGTGAAGCACGGTGTCACACTCCAAGCCGCTGCTGTCACGGTAGTGGAAGAGTTCCCCGTTCAGTGCATCGGCATAGACTCGCAGGTCGCGCACCACCATGTCTTCAAAGAGAAGTCCGAAGGTGCGAAGGTCTTTCATCAGGTCTTGCGGGCCGAGACCCAACACGGCAGTGCCGATGCTCGGGTCCACGAAATGGCGCGTGTCGCTCGTTCGGATGGCGGCTTTGCTTCGGATGTTGGGATTCCAGGCAGGGAGGTCTTCCACGACGAACAATTTTTTGAGGGCTTTGATATAGTCTGCCACGGTGTCCTCATTCAGCGTGTCGGAATCGTTGGCGTTCATGTCCTTTTTGAACGTACTGTAGGACACCTGCTGGGAGATGTTGCGGGCGTAGGAACGAAGCAGCAGTTGCGCTCTTTGCGGATTACGTTTCACACCATCGACTCTCATGATGTCGTGGTGAACCACGGAATCGACATAATCAAAGGCTTGGTCCAACGCCACGTCCTTGTCAATCAGCGTCGCCCAGGGCCAGCCGCCGCGGCAAGTGAGGAAGGCAATGTCGTCGAGAGTCAGTTCGTTCTTCTGCACCGTCAGTTCCTTTTCCTCAAACAGGTCTTGCAGACTGACCGTTCCTGTCGATTCGCCGGATTCAAAAAGGCTCATCGGTCGCATGCGGATGTGGGCAAAACGTCCCGTCCCGCTGTGAATCGTCTCGCCGGCATCGGGGAGCACGGACGAACCCGTGAGGACAAACTGCGCAGGCACGCCGCGTCTGTCAACTTCACTTCGGATGCTGTCCCAAATGGAAGGCAGGGTTTGCCATTCGTCAATCAGACGGGGCGTCTCGCCGTCCAGCAGACTTTGGGGATTTATCTCAATCAGTTGTGCACTCTGTCTGAGCACAGACGTGTCGCCGAGGTCGAGCGCGCTTTTCGCTTGCTGCTTGGCGGTGGTGGTTTTTCCGCACCATTTCGGTCCTTCCACCAGCACCGCGCCTTTCCCCTGCAATTTGCGTTGCAGGATGCTGTCGGCGATTCGTTTTTTGTAGCGTTCCATGGAGAAATAGGGATGGGATAAGTGTGTGCGTGCGACGATTCCGAACTCCTCGTCCGAAGGAGTGTCCGAAAGGAGCGGATTCGCACGTTTTCTATGCGTGGCAAAATTACGAAGAAAACTCTGATTCTCACGCTCCTTTCTCAACTTTTCCGGCATTTGTGACGATTTCGTTCCGGCATTTGTGACGATTTCGTTCCGGAGTTTGTGACGATTTCGTTCCGGAGTTTGTGACGATTTCGTTCCGGAGTTTGTGACGATTTCGTTCCGGAGTTTGTG
>JBJEAG010000295.1:0-7408 GCA_051868855.1 Alloprevotella sp.
AACGCTGCGCGGATGTCATCGACGCGGTCCAGTTTCTCCCAGGTGAAGAGTTCCACCGTCATGGTCTTCTCCGGCAAACCGGGCTGGCGGAAGGTTTTCGTCACCGTTTGCGGTTCACGTCCCATGTGACCGTAGGCAGCCGTCTCTTCGTAGATGGGCAAGCGGAGTTTCAAGTCACGTTCGATTTCTGCGGGGCGCAGACGAAACAGCGTCTTCACCTTCTCAGCGATTTCTCCGTCGCTCATGTTCACGTGGCTGCGACCGAAGGTGTTCACGTTGATGGAAATCGGTTCGGCGCAACCGATGGCGTAGCTCAACTGCACGAGCATCTCGTCTGCCACGCCGGCAGCCACCATGTTCTTCGCGATGTGGCGTGCGGCGTAGGCGGCACTGCGGTCCACCTTCGAGGGGTCTTTGCCGGAGAAGGCGCCGCCGCCGTGGGCGCCGCGACCGCCGTAGGTATCGACGATGATTTTGCGACCCGTCAGTCCCGTGTCGCCGTGAGGACCGCCGATGACGAACTTACCCGTCGGGTTCACATAATATTTAATGTCTCCCTCATGGAACAGCTGTTTGATTTCTTCCGTGTGGATGCGCTCTTCGATGACGCGGGGAATGAGAATGTGCTCCACGTCGTGGCGGATGCGCTCCAGCATTCGGCGGTCTGCCTCTTCCTGGCTTCCCGCTTCGGCTGCGGTGATGAACTCATCGTGCTGCGTACTCACCACGATGGTGTCGATGCGGCGTGCCACGTGGTTGTCGTCATATTCCACCGTCACCTGGCTCTTGGCGTCGGGACGGAGATAGGTCATCTCTTTTCCCTCGCGTCGGATTTCGGCGAGGACGACCATGATGTCGTGGGCAAGGCTCAGGGGGAGAGGCATGAAGTTGTCCGTTTCGTGGTTGGCATAGCCGAACATCATGCCTTGGTCGCCGGCGCCTTGTGCGAGGGGGTCGGCATCGTCTTTGCGGTCCACGCCGCGGTTGATGTCGGCGCTTTGTTCGTGGATGGCGCTGAGAATGCCGCAGCTTTCGGCTTCGAACTTATAGGCTGCTTGGGTGTAGCCGATGCGAGCGATGGTGTTGCGCACAACTTCTTGTAGGTCGATGTAGGCATCGGAGCGCACTTCTCCTGCCACCACCACCTGTCCTGTGGTCACGAGCGTTTCGCATGCCACCTTGGACTGCGGGTCAAAGGCGAGGAGGTTGTCGAGGACGGCGTCAGAGATTTGGTCCGCCACTTTGTCGGGATGTCCTTCCGACACAGATTCTGAAGTGAAAAGATATGCCATGTGTTTGTAAGGTTTGATTAGTTTGTTCGGCTGAAGCGCAAAATAAAACCCGCTACCGTTTTCGCGGCATCGGGCAGAGGTTAGTTTGATTCAGCTGGAGTGCATCCGGTGTGGCGCGAGAGCGTCGGTCCCTTTGGCGACGCGTTGTGGCTGCGCGGTCCGGGTTTTAGCATTGTTTTTGAGAGGTTGCAAGCGGCCAAATCTGTCCTCTGTCTTGTTTTGCGCTGCAAAGTTATGGCTTTTCTTCGTTGCCGCCAAGTTTGAGGGAAATGTTTTGCTTGAAAATCAAAAATTCTTTTGACTCTTGTGGCAGTGATGTTTTTATTTGTACTTTCGCACTATCGTAACCGCGGTTACGGTAACGGCAGTTACGATTGAGCAAGTTCTGAGAATCGTTTGACTAATCAAGACTATGCAAACACGACGCTCGCAGATTCTCATGAGCACTCCTTATTATATATATTACCCACCCCTTAAACTTACGGTTATGCGTTTTTTTGACAGAGAAGCAGAGTTTGCCAAACTCAGAGAAATCGAAGAACTTTCTCACACGGTGGCTCAGTTCACCGTCATCACGGGACGACGTCGCATCGGAAAAACCGAGATGGTGCAAAAGTTCTTTGAGAACAAAGACATGCTCTATTTCTTTGTGGCTCGCAAAGCAGAATCTGATTTGTGTGAAACCTTCATGGATGAGATTCGCACCAAGCTCCACATTCCCATGGTGGAAGGACAGTGCACTTCTTTTGCTGTCATATTTAAATACGTCATGGAACTGTCATTGACGCAGCAGTTCACACTCTTTGTGGATGAGTTTCAGGATTTCTATCGCATCAATCCCTCTGTTTTCTCTGACATGCAGCACATTTGGGATTCTTACAAGAACAAGTCGCACATCAATCTGATTGTGGCAGGTTCTGTGAACACGCTCATGAACAAAATCTTCAAGGACATGAAGCAGCCGCTGTTTGGCAGACAGACCAATGCCATACACGTTCGCCCCTTCCGACCTTCTGTTCTCAAAGGAATCATGTCAGAGTACTGTCCCGGATTCAAGAAGTCAGACCTATTAGCGCTTTACACGCTCACCGGCGGAGTGGCTAAATATGTGGAGTTGTTCATTGACAGGAAAAAGTTCACCGAGAAAAAAATGCTGGACATGTTCTTCGAGCAGGACTCTTATTTCCTCTTTGAAGGAAAGAACATGTTGGTCGATGAGTTCGGAAGAGACTATGGCATCTACTTCTCCATCCTTTCGCTGATTGCGCAAGGCAAGAACACACGTTCAGAACTGGAAGCCGCGCTCCACATCAAGGAGTTGTCGGGTTATCTGAAGAATTTGAACGAACAGTATGCGCTGATTGACAAGCGGCAGCCCATCTTTGACAAATCGCCCAACAAGAACGTGCACTACACCATTCACGACCAATTCCTGAGGTTTTGGTTCCGTTTCGTCTATAAATACTCACACATCATTGAGGCAGGTGCAAACGAAAGATTGAAAAGCATTGCCGAACGTGATTTCCCCACAGTCAGTGGCAGCGCGCTGGAATCCTACTTCAAAGAAGTGTTGAAGGAATCGGGCAGATACACCCGACTGGGCTACTGGCACGACAGAAAGGGAGAAAATGAAATTGACATCGTGGCAGAGGATGAGTTGGAACAACGGATTGAGTTCATCGAGGTGAAGCGACAAGCAAAGAACTACGATGAAGAGATTCTGAAATCAAAATCCGAAGCATTCATGAAAGCGGTGGGCTCATTCGACAATTACGAGATTATTTTCAGAAATCTCTCCATTGAGGATATGTGACAGTTTGCACTCAACAGCAGCTATCATCAAAAAATTTGACGGGACGTTAGCAATGCCGGAGCGTTAGCAATCGACTTGTCGAGCATACGAAAAGAGGAGTGACGCGGGGTCACTCCTCTTCATTTATGTTCAATGGAGGGAAATTACTTCACCACCACTTTTTCGCCGTTGACAATGTAGATGCCGGCGGGCAGACCCTTGAGGACTGCGTCACCCTTCACGTTCTTGCGAACGAGAACACCGCTCACACTGTAAACATTGTTGTTTTCACCCTTCAGAACAACTGCATCGTTGATGGAGTTGAGCACGAAGTCTTCGGGGAGGTCGAGGGTCAAGTCACCTGCAGCAGCATCAACATCAAGCGTCTGAGTGCCGTCGAAGTAACCACTGTTGACACCGACTTCGATGTTACCGCTCTTGATGCCTTGGATGCCGTTGGCGTTGAGCACGGCGCAACCAACACCTGCCTTGGCAGTTTCGCAGATGGTGCCTTGGAGACCTGCAACCTTCACGGGTTCGAAGACATATTTCATGGTTCCATCAATGTATGAGCTACCATCTTCAATGAAGTATTCCATCTGAATATTCTCTGAACCATAGGGTTCACCAGCGGGAACATTAACGATGAACGGCGTACCGGCGGGAATGATGCAGTCTTCATTAATTTTATCACCTTCAACGAGCACGAGTTTGTTGTCAGCAGACTGACCAACCAAAATGTAGTCACCGTAAGGAGAAGAATAACCCATCACATCGACAGGCAGGGTCACGATGTGCATTCTGCCCGGAGTAAGGCTTAAATAGTAGTAAGGACCTTCCACTGCATCGGGGTCAATGGTTTCGAAGCTCCAGAAGCCGTTTTCATCGTCCTTTTCGCTCCAAGTCACCACGCCACCTGTACTGTTGCAGTTGAAGTAGGTTTCCTGTCCGTCAACCACACCGGCAACGAAGACGAACTTGCCGGGACCTGCGAGGTAGTAAGTCACAGAAGTCTTTTCAGCGGACTGGTAAGCCGAACCGCTGAGGTTCTCGGTCTGACCCTCGGAGAGGTACATACCGGTACCGGCATTGCGGAGAGTAATCTTGCCATCGCCGGCTTCTTCAACCAACCAAGCGTAACGCGGGTTGTTGTTCACGTCAACAGAGTCAGTGGTCAACTCGTCAATGGGAGTGAGTTCAGTTTGATCTTCTGCAAGACTTGAACCTTCCAGATAGGTGAACTTCAGCGCACCTGCGGCAGCATTGCTCGTGGAATACAGCGGAGCCTTAGCAGAGTTCCAGTGGTCATTGGTCCATGCCACCTTGGTGGAAGCACTGCGGAGGTGATAGTAAGTACCTACCTCGGGAAGGATGAGGGATGCGTTGAATTCTGCGGTGGCAGCGTCGAGAGCAGCGAGAGTGCTTTCAATCTCTTCGAGCGTGATGCCGGCCTTGACAGCGTCGTTGGCTGCTGCGATGGCAGCGTCGAATGCTTCAATGGCAGCGTAGGGGAAGTAACCGGGTTCAGTTCCAGCCTGAGCCTTGGCGCGGAGAGCCTTGGCTTCAGCCACAGCGTTCACGATGCGAATGGGATCGGGAATGTTGGCGAGCACTTCGTTGTAGGCAGCAGTCAGTGCGTCGATGGTTTCCTGAGTGGCAGCGCCGGCTTGGATTTCAGCGGCAGCCTGTGCCATCAAAGTCTCGAAGCGGGTGCGGAGCGCTTCGTCCAGCATCGCATAGTTAGGAGTTGCGTTGGACTTGAAGTGAAGTTCAGCCAAGTACCAGAACGGATAGGTGTAGTGGTTGTGTTCCGGAGACTTCTCGTTGATGAGCACGGAAGTCACGGAGAGGCGGATGTGGCGATACTTGTTACCGGGGAAGTCAATGGTAGCTTCGCCTCCACCGTCAACCAAGGTGGTGTCTTTTCCAGCCACGCTGGCAGGATAGTCAATAGCCTTGTTGTAGTCGAAGGTGAGGTCAGTCAACGTTGTCCATTCGCCTTCGGGGTCGTTGGTCACTTCAACTATGGCAGTCAGAGGAGCGTGGTTGGAAGTGGTGCTGGTGCGCCAACGTTTTGCATATTCAAGCGTCAAACCATCCACAGCAATGCCGAGGTCAGCCTGAATGTAGTGATAAACACCTTGTTCAGCCTCTGTGTTTCTCCAGCTGGTGTGGAAGTAGGTGCCAACGTTGTTGTCAAGGAGATTAGCAGGATCGGGAGCTTCTGCATCGGGGAAGTTAGCGCTCAACTGAGAACCGTTGGTCACCATGCCGAGAGAGCCGTCGTTGTTGCTCTTCAGAGTCTGAGCATCGGTGAGGACGGTCTGGAGTTTTTCGTTGAGAGCAGCCTGACGA
The DNA here is from genome assembly GCA_051868855.1 of Alloprevotella sp. Lineage (GTDB taxonomy): Bacteria > Bacteroidota > Bacteroidia > Bacteroidales > Bacteroidaceae > Alloprevotella. Next base: position 5,440 of record JBJEAG010000295.1, read on the forward strand.
ATAGCTTCTTCAAGACCTGCCACTGCTTCTTCGCTGACAGTCTGGAAGCGGAAGCAGTTGCCTTCGTCAACCCAGTTCCAAACGGCGATGCCGCCATTATTAAAGGTGTTCATCTTCTGTCCGGACTTGCCGTAAGGATAGATGACGAAGGAACCGACTTGAGCTTCGAGAGCAGCTTCTTTGTCAACCGTGAAGTTTTCGGCTGCTTCGCCCATGCTGAAGAAATCTCCAACCTTAGCCACGTTGACAAATTCGTTGGTGAAGTAGCTCTGGAAGGTGTAAACATCTTCGTTTTCGCCGGAAGTGGCGTTCTTCACGGAAGACTTGGTGACTTTCCAGATGTGGCGAGCAGATTCCACGTCGAGAGTTTCGGGAACGGTGTAAGCGCTCCAACCGAGAGCTTGCTTGTTGTTGCTGGTGATGGGACGCCAGTAGCGAGCAGTGCCACGGCTGTCGTGGATGAAGTAGTAGCCGGTTTCCACCTTGATGACAGACTTCTGGAGAAGTTCAGCCAACTCAACGATGCGGGCGCAGTAAGCATCCACAGCGGCTTCATCGGGGAACAAATCTGCGGGAAGACCGCTTTCATTCCACTGAGCTACGTTAGTATAGATTGCTTCGGCTTCAGCCACAAGGTCTGCGGGATAGTAACCGGGATCCACACCGGGAGGATAAACTTTGGAAGGAGAACCGGGGAAGTAAGCCATAGCGTAAGCAACGACTTTGGCAAGACCGGTTTTCTCGGTCACGGTGTAAATCTGGTGCACGTTGGTATCGACATAGCGGGAATAGAACGGTTTGCCGAGACCACCGAGATAGGTGTAGGGGTTGCCATCGGGGTTGGGATTGGAAACCTCCGCGCGAGCGAAGACGAAACCAACCTGATCCAAAGCCTGCTTGGCGTTAGTTGCACTGGTGCGAGACTGAACTACGGTTTGGCCGGTGACATCCTCAAAGGGCAGCACGGTGAACTTCATTGCCTGCGCCTTGTTGTCAGTCATGTCGGTAAAGTCGCCGTTGGAGAAGGAAGGCAGGTCGCTGGAGTCGTAGTATTCGCCCAGTTCAAAGTCTTTGAAATAAAGACCGGTTTCCACCTGTTTCAAGAGATAGACCTGAAAACCATCAGCAGTCTCGCCTTCCACTGCTTCGAGCGTGAAGAGACAAGACTTGTCGATGGATTGTTTGTACTGCTTGGTACCCCACACATAGCCGGAGGGGTGGTCGCGGGAGGTACCCGGGGATTTCAAGATGAAACGCGATTGTGCAGCCACCTCTTCAGTGGTTGTCAAAAGCGTTCCTTCGCTGAATTCCTGCGCAGACAAATTGGTTGCACCTGCCACAAAGAGCAGGAGCAATGAAAGGATTGAGTATAACCTTTTCATTTTGCGTAAGAAATTATTAAAGTGAAACAATAAAAGATTTAAGGAGTATTCTTAATATTATGGTATAAGGAGTGTCAAAAAGAAAGTGTTTATGTTTTGGTTGCTTTTTGTTTCTTAGAGCGACCTTTTGTAAGTCTCGTCAGTCACATAGCCCGCTATGTTCCTTCCTCAACTTTCAAAAGTTCATCTCTAATAAATCAAAAATCAACTCAACCTAATTTTAAGAACACTCCTTGGAATTTCAAGGTTTGCATCGTCGGTTTGGAAAGTGCTTTTAACAATCTTCGCACATTCTTCACCGAATATACGCGGCAAAGGTAAAGTTTATTTTTTAGTACGTGCAAAATTCTCTGCGAAAATTGTGTTTGAATCAAAATGATTTAACAAACCGCCCGTTTTTTGACGCGGCGAGGAGCGGGCGGAAAAGGAGCGGGAGAAGGGGGAAAGAAAGAAAGGTTCGCGGGTAGGAAAGAAAATCGTTCGGAAAAGGCGTGGCGTCGTTCCTATCCGGCGACTTGTCATTTTTTTCTTGGGAGTCGTTGGTGTTCATCATTACGGCGAACAAGTGTTCATCATTAGGGCGAACA
>JBJEAG010000296.1:0-7389 GCA_051868855.1 Alloprevotella sp.
ATCAAGTGAAATGACTTGAATGCTGCAAATATATAAAATTGTTTTGTAATACACAAACAAGAGGGCGTTTTTGCGAAGTGGAGTTTAAAAAATACCGCTGTAACGCGTTAAATTCCCTAAATATTACACTTCAAGGAAGAATAACAAGCTTTGAACATTCAAAAATCGTCCTCCAGACAGAGTCTGCGAAGTTCATACATGGAACCGTTGTAGATGTTTAAATCTACCTTACCTTTGATGCCGTCCAACTTACCGCAGTCAGTGTGTTGCCAGAACTTCCATTTACCGTTGTAGGTCAGGGATGAGACATAGTAATGCGCAATCCAGTAGGGATAGCGGTCAAATTCGGGAGTGTTGAGATAGTCTTTCTTGAACTTATAGTAGGTGTAGAGAATGGGCGGTTTGTGATAGCGTTTCTCAACTTCTTTCATCCAGATGAGTGTGGCTTCTCTGAGCTGCTTGGGTGTGAGGTTTCCAATTTCTTCGATGTCGAGCACAGGAGGCAAGTCGCCTTCTTCCAAATGCACTTGTTTGAGAAAGAAGCGAGCTTGTTCTTTTGCCGGAACGTTAGGTTTAAAGTAGTGATATGCTCCGCGAAGCAACCCGTTTTCTCTTGCCTGATAGAAATTCTCGTTGAAATTTTCGTCAAGAAGTTTTACACCTTCCGTGGCTTTGATGAAGACGAAGCAGATGCCTTCGTCTCCAATCTTTGCTTTGGATAGTTTGTTCCAATTAATGTCTCCTTGGTAATGACTGATGTCGATTCCGTGAATGGAATAACCTTCGGGATAGTTCTCAACTCCATAGAGTGCTCTCCAGCGAGAACTGTGGGGAGCGACGACATATATATATATAAAGTAGCAGAGCAATGCACACAGTGTCACGACACCAGCCCGCCAAAGCATCATCTTCAGCGAATGGATGCTGTTTCCGAGAGAGGAAGAGCCTTTTTTTCTTCGCGGACTTCTTCTGCGGGAAACTGTGTTTCTTCTGTGTGAAGTGCTGTTCAAGATGAGAAGAAAAAGAAGAAGTTTATGAACCGAAGCCCGGCAGACCTCTTTTTCAAAAGGGAAGGCTTGTGGCGCATAAACTTCTTCATTAATTATTGGTTCAATTACTTTCCTTGCTCAAGTTTGAGAGTCATGGTGCACTGGTCACAAACTTCGGTCGGACCAAAGTACTGAATGGGACCGGGATAAACGAAGCAAGTATTTTCTGCCCATTCTTCGCGATGGGCGGCGAACTCCTTGAAGGGAGCACCATCCAAGCGAACGAGAGCCTTCTTGATGACAGGTTTCATCTTGCCGTTGCGACGTTCCATGTTCATCATCATGGTGATGGGCACACCGCCTGCCACCCACTGGTCTGCGGGAGCAGTCGTGTTGCGAACAATTGCCATGTAGCCGGTCTTTCCGTTTGCCACGAGTTGAGCGGCACTGGTTCCGAGAGCGTAGCAATAGTCAGCATCATAGTTGGAAGGAGCAGCGCAGCGTCCTTCGTAGCCGAAGAAGTGGTGCTGGGCAGCGAACTTGCCGATGAACTTACCTTCAGCCTTCCAAGCTGCGAGTTTGGAAGCAACCATTTCGCTCAGAAGTTTTTCAGTTTCAATCAAAGAAACCTGAACGTTTCCGTGCGGGTCACGCTCCATGGTTAGTTGCTTGGCAACGCCTTCGGGAAGACTTTCATAGATTGCGGAGTTCTCAGCGGAGAGTTTGGAAAGAATCCAAGCACGCTGTTCGGAAACAGCCACGTTGGCAGCTTCGGGAGTGGCGAGCAGGTCGTTGAGTTCGGCAATCAAACGCTTCATGGCGGGGATGAACTCAATGAGACCTTCCGGAATGAGAACCGTACCGAAGTTGTTGCCGTTGGCAGCACGTTTAGCCACCACGCCGGCAATGTAGGTGACGATGTCGTCGAGCGTCATGTTCTTCTCCTCAACTTCTTCGCTGATGATGCAGACGTTGGGCTGGCACTGAAGAGCACACTCAAGAGCGATGTGGCTGGCAGAACGACCCATCAATTTGATGAAGTGCCAGTATTTGCGAGCAGAGTTGGCGTCACGCTGGATGTTACCAATCACTTCAGCGTAGGTCTTGCATGCAGTGTCGAAACCGAAAGAAGTTTCAATCTGCTCGTTCTTCAAGTCGCCGTCAATGGTCTTGGGGCAACCGATAACTTGCACGCCATAGTTGTGAGCGGCATAATATTCTGCCAGCACGCAAGCATTGGTGTTGGAGTCGTCACCACCGATGAAGACAATTGCCTTGATGCCGAGTTCGCGAATGATTTTCAGACCGCTTTCAAACTGCTCTTCTTCTTCGAGTTTGGTGCGTCCGGAACCGATGAGGTCAAAACCGCCGGTGTTGCGATATTCATCAATCAACTCGTCGGTGAGTTCAATGTACTTGTGGTCCACCAAACCGCCGGGGCCCATCAAGAAGCCATAGAGTTTGTTGCCGGCGTTTTGTTTCTTGAGTTCATCGTAGAGACCGCAGATGACGTTGTGTCCGCCGGGAGCCTGACCACCGGAGAGGATGATACCGATGTTCATCGGGGCATATTCTTTCTTTTCGTCGGAGGGAACGAAATCCACGAGCGGCATGCCGTAGGTGTTGGGGAAGAGCTTTTTGATTTCTTCCTGGTCACCCACGCTCTGGGTGGGAGCACCTTCTTTGATGCTCACATTGCCTCGCAAACCTGCGGGAAGTTTGGGCTGATAGGCAGCACGGGCAATCTGTAATGCACTTTTTTCCATGAGGGTTGAAAAGTTTAAAGGGTTATTATTGATTTATTATGTTCTTCGTCAGAAGTCTGCAGTTTTGGGCGTTCTCGGGAAGGGGATGACGTCGCGGATGTTCTGCATGCCGGTGACAAACAGGACGAGACGTTCGAAACCGAGTCCGAAGCCGGAGTGAGGGCAGGTGCCGAAGCGGCGGGTGTCGAGATACCACCACATGTCCTTCATCGGAATTTGAAGTTCATCAATTCTTGCTTTCAGTTTCTCGTAATTTTCTTCACGTTCGGAACCACCGATGATTTCACCAATCTGCGGGAAGAGAACGTCCATGGCGCGAACCGTCTTGCCATCTTCATTCATCTTCATGTAGAAGGCTTTGATTTCTTTCGGATAGTCGGTCAAAATGACGGGACGCTTGAAATGTTCTTCCACGAGATAGCGTTCGTGTTCGCTGGCGAGGTCTGTGCCCCAATGCACGGGGAACTCGAACTTATGTCCGTTTGCCACTGCTTCTTCAAGAATGCGGATGCCTTCGGTGTAGGTGAGACGAACGAAATCGTGTTCCACCACAAAGTGAAGTCGTTCAATCAGAGATTTGTCAATCATCTTGTTGAGGAACTCGAGGTCATCGGCGCAGTGTTCCAGAGCCCAGTTCACGCAATACTTAATGAAGTCCTCTGCGAGGTCCATGTTGTCATGGATGTCGTAGAATGCGATTTCCGGTTCAATCATCCAGAACTCGGCAAGGTGGCGCGGCGTGTTGGAGTTTTCGGCGCGGAAGGTCGGACCAAAAGTGTAGATGGCACCGAGGGCGGTGGCACCGAGTTCGCCTTCCAACTGACCACTCACGGTCAAAGAGGTCGGTTTGCCGAAGAAGTCGTCGGAGTAGTCAATCTTTCCTTCTTCATCTTTTTTCAGCGTGTAGAGGTTCTGCGTGGTGACTTGGAACATCTGTCCGGCACCCTCGCAGTCAGAGGCTGTGATGATGGGAGTGTGGAAATAGAAAAATCCGTGTTCGTGGAAATAGTTGTGGATGGCGTATGCCAAATTGTGACGAATACGGAAGACGGCTCCAAAAGTATTGGTGCGGAGACGCATGTGGGCATGCGTTCTCATGTACTCAAAACTTTGTCCTTTCTTCTGCATGGGATAGTCTTCAGCGCAGGTGCCAAGGATTTCAATCTGTTCAGCCTGCACTTCCACGCTCTGTCCCGCTCCCGGACTTTCCACCATTTTTCCAATGACGCTCAAGCAGGAACCGGTGGTGATTTGCTTGAGCAGTTCGGCGTCAAAGATTGCGGCGTCTGCCACAATCTGCACGTTTTTGATGGTGCTGCCGTCGTTCAGAGCGATGAAACTGACAGCCTTGCCGCTGCGACGAGTGCGCACCCATCCTTTCACACAGACGGTGGAGCCAAAGTCTGTGCTTTTCAACAAGTCATTTATTTTTGTTCTTTTCATTGTTGAGTCAAATCTGTGGGAATTTTATTCGTAAGCGCCCATTCTGAGCATGTTGACTTCTTTCTCTGTGAGATATCTCCAGTCGCCGCGCTTCACGTTTTTCTTGGTGAGACCGGCAAAAAGGACACGGTCAAGTTTCACCACGTGATAGCCGAGACTTTCAAAGATTCTTCTCACGATGCGGTTCTTTCCGCTGTGAATCTCAATGCCCACCTGTTTCTTGTCTGTGGGGTGTGCATATTCCACGGCATCAGCCTTAATCACGCCATCCTCCAACGTGATGCCTTCTGCAATCTGAGCGAGGTCGGCAGCGGTGACGTTCTTGTCGGTGGTGACATGATATACTTTCTTCTTCAAGAACTTCGGATGAGTCAGTTTGGATGCCAACTCACCGTCGTTGGTGAGGAGAAGCACACCGGTGGTGTTGCGGTCCAGACGACCGACGGGATAGATGCGTTCGCGGCAGGCATGCTGCACCAAGTCCATCACCGTCTTGCGGTTCTGCGGATCTTCGCTGGTGGTCACATATCCTTTGGGCTTGTTCAAGAGGACATAGACTTTCTTCTCCATCTTCACGGGGTTGTCGTGGAAACGAACTTCATCGGTTCTGAGGATTTTCGTGCCGAGTCCGGTCACCACTTCGCCATTCACTTTCACCACGCCGGCTTCAATGTATTTGTCGGCATCGCGACGAGAGCAAACACCTGCGTTGGCAAGGAATTTGTTCAAGCGCATGGGCTTTGTGGGATCGTAGTCCTCCTCTTTGTATTCGTATCTCTTTTTGAAATTTCTGTTTTTGTTGAAACCTGCGTTCGGGCGTCGCATCTGGCGACCGCCGGAGAAGCCGGAGTGTCCCTGATAGCCGTTAGAACCTTGATAGCCGTTAGCGCCTTGCGGGCGATAGCCGCCGGGGCGGAAGGGGCGTTCAGACTTTTCATAGCCTCCCTCGTTGGAGTAGCCCGCACCGTAAGGTCTTCTTCCGTAGCCTTCATTTCTCTGATAGCCTCCACGGTTGAAATCTCTGTTTCCGCGATAGGAAGGTCTGTCGCCGCGTGACTCATAATTATTATAGGAAGCACGCGAACCATAGTGAGAGGATTCTCCTCTGTTGTCATTGTAGGCTTCGTTGCGATTATTGAAACGCGAATTGCCGCTTCGATAACCACCACCATAACTTCCTCCCATCAAAGGAGTGGCATTTCTGCTGAATCTGCGTCTTCCGGCTGTGGGGCGGGAAGGCATCATGCCATTTTCTTTTTCCTCGTTGGAAGCGCGATAACCCTCACGGTCGTCACCTTCCGGTTTTTGAAAATTTTCGTTCATTTGTTTTTGATTTTGATTAGATAAATAAGTGATTGTGTTTAGTAGAGATTTATATTTAGGATGTTCTATACCTAATTCATAGAACAGCCCTTTACAATTAAATTTGGTTTCGGTTGTGTATATCTTTCCCCTCTCATCGTCCCACTCCCGTGTAGGTGTCAGGTTTGATGGCTCTGAGTTCTTCCTTCACGGATTCGCTGACGTTCAGTGTGTCGATGAAGTTCAAGATTCTCTCTTCCGTGATGGTTTCGTTGGTTCGGGTGAGTTCCTTCAGTGCTTCGTAGGCATGCGGATAGCCCTCTCTGCGGAGGATGGTCTGAATGCCTTCAGCCACCACCACGCGGCAGTTCTCCAAGTCTTTCTCGATGCTTTCGGGATGGAGCAGGAGTTTTCCGAGACCTTTCAGCGTGCTCTTGAAAGCAATCAGGGCGTGACCCATGGGCACACCGATGTTTCTGATGACAGTGGAGTCTGTGAGGTCGCGTTGCAGACGGCTGATGGGGAGTTTTGTTGCCAGGTGCGAAAGAATGGCGTTGGAGATGCCGAAGTTGCCTTCGGAGTTTTCAAAGTCAATGGGATTCACCTTGTGAGGCATGGCACTGGAGCCGACTTCGCCTGCTTTGATTTTTTGTTTGAAATATTCCATCGAAACATATTGCCAGAAATCTCTGTCGAGGTCAATGACGATGGTTTGGATGCGGCGCATGGCATCGAAAATGGCGGCGAGGTTGTCGTAGTTACTGATTTGTGTGGTGAACTGCTCTCGTTCGATGCCGAGTTTGTTTTTCAAGAAATTGTTGGCAAAAGCAACCCAGTCACGTTCGGGATATGCCACATGGTGAGCGTTGAAGTTACCCGTGGCACCACCGAATTTTCCGGAGAAGGGAATGTTTTTCAGAAGTTGGATTTGCTGCTCCAGACGATAGACATAGACTTGAATTTCTTTTCCGAGTCGTGTGGGAGAAGCCGGTTGTCCGTGTGTTCTTGCCAACATGGCAACGTCTTTCCATTCTTCAGCTCTTGCCTTGAGAGCCTCGACGAGTTCTTCCAGTTGGGGAAGATAGACCTGCTCGGTGGCTTCTTTGAGCATGAGGGGGAAAGACGTGTTGTTGATGTCCTGTGAAGTCAGACCGAAATGCACGAACTCCATGAAGGGAGTCATGTCGCAGTCAAATTTCTCAAAGCGTTCTTTGATGAAATATTCAATGGCTTTGACGTCGTGGTTGGTGACTTTTTCAATTTCCTTGACTCTCGCGCCGTCTTCTTCGGAGAAATTCCGATAGATGTCGCGCAAAGTTTCAAACAAGGAGGCATCGAAGTTTTTCAGTTGGGGAATTTGTTCTTCGCAAAGGGCGATGAAATACTCAATTTCAACACGTACTCTATACTTCATCAAAGCCCATTCGGAGAAAAAAGCAGAAAGTGATTGCGTGGATGCATGATAGCGACCGTCAATGGGCGAAACGGCTAACAAAGAATCAAAATGGTTCATGGTTACAGCTACGGGATGTCTGGAACGGAGCAAAGTGAGGGGATAGATTTGCTCCTCATGGTTTAAATCTCGTTGCAAATTTAGTGCATGATGAGCGGAGAAGAAAGAAAAAAATGGCTTTTTTTCAAAATGTGCACCCTTGTTTTCTGTTCAAAAGGTCAGAAAAAACACACTTATTTCTCTTAAAACGCTTTTTTGTTCAAGATTTTTACCTACTTTTGACCGGGAAAATAGTCACTCTTTCTGCTTTCCTGCTTTCCTTCTCTACACATTATATATATAATAGGTATCGTTTCAGAACTTTCAGACAGTGTCCTCTTCCAAAAACAATTAAGTTTTTGTGACGACTTATCAAACTTCCGAAACAAACAATCAA
>JBJEAG010000297.1:0-7355 GCA_051868855.1 Alloprevotella sp.
AAAGCCAAAATCTGCATTTTGACACACCCTCCTAAACCCGATAACTGAACCGATAACTGAATCCGCTGAACAAACAGCGAAAAGACAGTGCAACCAACATCAGAAACCTTTCACAGAACGAAACATAGAGAGCGTCTTCGACCGCGAAGCCGCCTGCAAAATTACTAAATCATGCTGAACATTCCTCCCATCACCCGCAGCCTCTTGCTCGCCAACGTGGCGTGCTATCTGCTTCAACTCGTCTTCCGCCAAATGGGCATCGACCTCTCCGACCTCTTCGGACTGCACTTCATCCTGGCGGGAAACTTCCACATCTTCCAGCCCGTCACCTACATGTTCCTCCACGGGAGTCTGACTCACCTCTTCTTCAACATGTTCTCCCTTTGGATGTTCGGCGGACTCATCGAACGCACGTTGGGGAAACAGCGCTTCTTCACCTACTACATGGTCTGCGGCATCGGCGCCGCCCTCTGTCAGGAACTTTGGCAGACGGGAGAATATGTCCTTGAGGGAATGTATCGTTACGACTGGGTGCAGACGGGCAGTCAGATGCTTCCGATGGGAGCGTTCCTGAACATGTGGACCACGATTGGCGCTTCGGGTGCCTGCTACGGCATTCTTCTCGCCTTCGGCATGCTTTATCCCAACGAGCGCATCATGCTTTTGATTCCGCCCATCCCGATGAAGGCAAAATATTTTGTCGTGGGCTATGCCGCCATTGAACTCTTCTCCGCCTACACTTCCAACGACAATGTCGCGCACTTTGCCCACCTCGGCGGCATGCTCTTCGGCTGGCTCTGCCTGCGCCACTGGCGTCGCCGTGCGCAGCGGCAGACGTTTGCCGGAAGATGGGAAGCATGGGAACCGGGACGCCGCCCCTCCGCCTCTGAGCGAGTGCGCCAAAAGTGGAACGAACTCTTCTCCGCAAAGAAAGAGACCGTCGGGAACGCTCACCACGCTCCCACCGGAAATCCCGACCACGACTTCAATCTGCAACAGAAAGCAAGGCAAGAGAGAATGGACGAAATCCTCGACAAAATCCGACTCTCGGGCTACGACTCCCTCACCGACGAGGAAAAACGAGAACTCTTCCGCATCAGCCGCAACCAATGAAAAGAACTGACAAGAAACCTTCCCCCTTTGCCCACGTCCTCGCTGTCCTCTCCTGGATAGCGGTGCTGGTGCTTTGGGCTTGCGCCGCCGGCATCCGCATTCATCCGCCCGAAAACTTCAAAGCCTTGGGTCTCGCCGGCTTTGCCTTCCCCTTTGCCTTGGCTGCCGTGCTCGGCATGGGACTGCTCTGCCTCCTCTGCCGCCCGCGAACGGTTTGGATTGCGCTCCTCGGGCTGGTTGGTTGCTGCAGTACGCTTCGGGACTTCTTCCCCATCAACCTCAGTTCGCCGCCCCCGAAAGGCTGTTTGAAAGTCATGACCTACAACGTCTTCGGCTTCAACAACTGGGAACGCGATGAAGACGGCAGACTCGTCATCCCGCGCTATCTCCTCTCCGTCCGTCCCGACATCGCTGCCTTGCAGGAAAGCGGCTCTGATAATAAAGAGAAACGAAAAGAGGTGGAGAAGGAACTGAAGAAGGGGGGCTATCAGGTTGCCTGGGCGATTCACGAGAAACTCTCCATGGCGTGCGTCTCGCGCTTCCCCATCGTGAAACAGGAAAACGTTTGCGAACACTACTACAACGGGGCGACGGCATTCTTCCTCCTCACCGCGCCGCGCGACACGCTCATCGTCATCAACGTGCATCTGCAGAGCATGGGGCTCTCGCAGGAGGACCGGGAGAACTACAAGCAGATTGTGATGAATCCGCAGGATGCCGACGAGGTCAAAGGAAAACGCGCCATCGTCAAGAAGATAGTGAAAGCCACCTACGAACGCGCTCACCAGGCGGACACCGTGGCGAACTATGTGGCGCGACACGCTGACAAGAAGATTGTTCTCATGGGCGACATCAACGACACGCCCGTCTCCTACACTCACCATCGCTTCGCGGAGCATTTGACGGATGTCTATCGTGCCACGGGCAACGGCTTCGGGCGTTCCTTCCACCTCGATGCCATCTACGTTCGCATCGACCACATCTTCTGTTCGGACCACTTCAAGCCTTTCTCCGCCCGCGTCGATCAGACTGTCCCCTTCTCCGACCACTATCCCGTCACCGTCTATCTCAAAGAAAAGAAATAGCGCGAATCCGTTTTGCAGATTCGCGCTATTTCTGTCTTCTGTTTTTTGTTTTTGCTTTTCAGCTTTCTGCTGTTCCTTTCTCCCGCTTTTGGATTCTCTCCACTTCCGCGCGGCTGTGTTTCCAGCGTCGGTGCGTCCAGAGCCAGAGATGAGGCTCTCGTTGTATTTCCGCCTCCAGCTTTTTCATGAAGAGTTTGGGAAATTCGTGCTCCGGCATGGATGCTATGTCGTGGGTGAGCAGTTCGAGGCGGCACTCATAGTACCCTCGTTTCGGTCGGGAAAGTGAGAGGAAGTAGGCGGCAGCGCCGACTTTCTTTCCGATGCGTTCGGCTCCGGTGAAGACTCCCGTCTCCTGGTTCAGGAAAGTCATCCACAAGTGTGTTGCCAAGGGCGTGGGACTTTGGTCGGCGATGAAGCCGATGTGGGTGGGGATGCCTTCTCGTTTCAGCGAGATGATTCGTTTCAGAGCGTCGTGTTTTTCAATGTTCTCGGCGCCGAAGCGGGTGCGGAGTTTGAAGAAGATGCGGTCGGCGAAACTGTTGTGAAGGCGGGTGTAGAGTTGTGCGCTGTGGTGCTTGCTGCAGGAGGCAAAGGTGGAGACCCATTCCCAGTTTCCGAAGTGCCCGAGCATGAGGAAGACGAACGGTTTGCGCTCCAGTTCCGCATCCATCTCTTCGACGCCGATGAAGCGGATGTGTTTCTCCATCTGCTTGCGGCTGATGGTGCCGAGTTTCAAGGTTTCGACGAAATAGTCGCACAGGAAGTGATAGAACTTGCGCTCAATCTCCCGGCGCTCCTTCTCCGAGCGGTCGGGGAACGAGTTCTTCAGATTTTCCCGCACCACGCGTTTGCGATAGCCCACGACGTGATAGACAATCAGGTAGAGGAAGTCGGAGATGAGATAGAGAATACAGAATGGCATGTTGTTCCTATAATATAAAATGTGTCTCGGACTGACGTTCGTGTCACCTTGCCAGCCACGTCTCGGGATTCAGTCGGGCTGTTTCTTTGCGGAGTTGGAAGTGCAGGGTGCAGTTTCCGGAGCCGTCGGTGGCAACAGAGCCGATGGTCTGTCGCGCCTCCACTTTCTGTCCGCGGCGCACGGAGATGGAAGACAGGTTGCAATAGACGGACATGTAGCTTCCGTGACGCACGATGACGTTATAGACACCTCCGTAGGGGAAGACTGCCGTCACTTCTCCGCGGAAGACGCATCGAGCCTGCGCTCCGGGACGTCCGGTGATGTTGATTCCCTTGCTGTCGAGTTGGACGCCGTTCAGTCCGGCGACGTTGTAGGTTCCGAAGTGCGTGGTGATGGAGTAGCTTCCGGTGATGGGCATGGGGAGTCTTCCTCGGTTGGCGGCGAAACTGTTTGTCAGCGCGTAGTCAGCGTTTTCGACGATGCGCGGATTGTTGAACTCCTCGTCGCGTTTGGTGGAGGCTTTTCCCGACCTTCCGGATTTTGACGGCGCGGCAGCGGTGCTCTTTCCGCTGTTGTTTTTCTTCGTTGCCGCCGTTTCGCGTTTCTTGCGCTCCGCCGCTTCTCTTTCGCGGCGTGCTTTGGCTTCTCGTGCCGCTTGTTCTTTTCTGCGTCGTGCCTCTTCGGCTTTCCGGCGCTTCTCGGCGGCGATGATTTCCTCTTGAATCAGTTTGTCGATGCGAGCGTTGAGTTGGTCGTAGGTCTTCTTTTGCTGCGCGATGGACTTTTGGAGTTGCGCCTGCTTTTTGTTCAGTGCTTCGACCACCTGCTGCCGTTCCTTTTTCTTTCCTTCGAGTTTTTGTGTCTCAGCCACTCCTTCGGCATAACGTGCGTCCTTTTCTTTCTTCGCGCCCATCAGTTCCTGCTTCCGCGCTTGGACCTCTTCCTCCTTCTTTTGGATGATGAGACCTTGCTGCCGCTGATAACGGCTGAACTCGGTGACATATCTCATGCGTCGATACATCTGTCGGAAGTTCTGTGCCGAGAGGATGAATCTCCATTTCGAGAACTTCAGTCTGTTCCGGAACATGTAGGTCACTGCCTGCCGATATTTCCTTTTGCAGTCGTCGAGGTCTTTCTCGAGCAAGTCAATCTGCCGTTGCAGTCCTTCGATGTTGGTGGCGAGTTCTGTGATTTCGGCGTGGATGCCGTCCACATACTTTTGCTGCCCTTCGATTTGGGTGTTGATGACCTGCAGGTTGGCGAGTTGCGAGCGAACGTCCTTTTTGGTCGATTTCAGCAGGTTTTCCTGGTTGGCTATTTCTTTTTTGAGTGTCTGCTGCTGGCTTTGCAGTTTTCGGATTTGCTTGTTGGTTTGTGCGCCGAGGGGACTCAGCGAGAGCAGACAGACGAGGAGGAAGAGAAGAAAACGCATGAGAGGTGGCGGCGTGGAGCCGCGTTTGAGGATGATTGATTTTGAGGAGGCGAGGGAGTTCCCTGTGTTCAAGGGGTGCGCGGGTCAGAGCCCATATTTGCTCAGCACTTCCTCTGCCGTTCGGCGTTCATATTTTTTGCTGACCGTGGTGCGGGTTTGCCAGTCGGACGCTTCTTTGAGCGATGAGAACACGAGTTTCAGACTGACGGGTCGCTTGACCCCTTTCAGCGTCATGAGCATGTCCATGGGGAAGGCTTTGCCGTCGAACGGTTGGAAGTTGCCGTAGGTCCAGCGGAACTCCGTCCCGTTCTCTTTTTTCGGCGTGACGAGCAGTTCTTCGATGTTTCCCTTTGCCGAAGCGCGGAAGGCGTAGCGCAACTGCGGGGTGTTGTTCGGTGTCAGCGAGAAGGCGTCGCCGCTCTGCTCCACGGAGAAGAGGGATTCCGAACCCGCCACTCCGCGTTTGCCGGGCACGAACAGCTCGTTGCGGAACAGTGCTTGGAGGGAATAGAAGTCAAGAGAGGCTTCGCGGAGGAAAGACACTTCGTCGTAGGTCGCCCGAACGTATTCCTTGTTCACGCGGTCCAAGACCAGCACGTCTTGCGGAGTGAACTCCAGCCTCAGGGCTTCCATGCCCAAGACCGGGACGAAGAGTGAGAGTTGAACGACGTCGTCGCGTCTCATTCGCAGTGCGCCGCTGACCGTCAGGCTCTTTTCGCCGGCGCCGACGGTGGCTTTCACTTTCGCCGTGAGCCACTCTTTCGTCGCTTGGCGGCTTTCCGCTTTCTTCACGACCGCCGCGGCTTCGTCAGCCTTCAGACTGTGCGTCGTGCCGGTTGTCGGAACCGAAGCCGGCTCTTTGCCCGCCGGGGCGGCACTTTTGCAGGCGGCGAGCAACAGCACCGACGCCAGCAGGGGAATCAGCAGTCGCATCATGCCTTCTGCCCTCCTTCGGCTCTCAGTTTCAGTCCCTCGAGGGCGAGGCGGTAGGAGTCAAGTCCGAAACCGCAGACCACACCGCAGCAGGCGGCGGCAATCATGGAGACGTGGCGGAAACTTTCCCGGGCGTGAACGTTTGAAATGTGGACTTCCACCACGGGGAAGGGCAGAGAGCGAATGCAGTCGTGGAGCGCGATGGAGGTGTGGGTGTAGGCTCCGGCGTTAAAGGCGACACCTTCGATGCCTTCTCGGCGCGCCTGTTGCAGACGGTCGATGAGTGCGCCTTCGCAGTTGCTTTGAAAATATTCTATGTCGTCAGTCGGGAACGCCTCTTTCAGGGATTTCAGGCAGTCATCCATGGAACCGGTGCCATAGATTCCCGGTTCGCGTTCGCCCAACAAGTTCAAGTTCGGTCCGTTCAACACCAAGAGTTTCATTGTTGCTTTTCTTCTGAAATTTTTATTCATCGTAAATTTGCACGGTCTGCGCCGGCGTGGTCGCTGTCGCTGACTGTCACGGCGCAAAGTTACGAAAAACTCGCCACACTCCCCACTTTCTTTCTCCTTCACCTCACATACGCTCCCGCCCATGCCTTCCTCCACTTCTGCTTTGCTCGAAGCCTACACTCGTCACCTGCTCCTCGAACAGGGACTCTCCGCCAACACTCGCGATGCCTACGGCCGCGATGTCGCCAAGTTGCTGTCCTATCTCTCCGACGAGGGTGTCGAACTTCGTGACGTCACGCTCGAACACCTGCACCGCTTCTCGTTCGAACTTTGCGACCTTGGCATTTCGCCCACCTCCGTGGCGCGCATTTTGAGCGGCGTGCGTTCGTTCTTTCGTTTCCTCGTCTTGGACGGTCACTTGGATTCCGACCCGACGGAGTTGCTGGAGTCGCCCCACCGCCCGAAACACCTGCCCGAGGTCTTGACCGTCGAAGAAGTGGACCGCATCGAGCAAGCCTTCGACGTCAGCACGGGCGAAGGATGTCGGGACCGCGCGATGGTGGAGGTGCTCTACAGTTGCGGACTTCGCGTCAGCGAACTTTGCTCGCTGCAGTTGAGCGACCTCTTCTTGGAGGAAGGCTTTCTGAAGGTGGAGGGCAAGGGCAGCAAACAACGACTTGTGCCCATTTCGGAGAAAGCCGTGAAGGAGATTGGGCGATGGATGCTCCACCGTCATGAGATTACGATTCGTCCCGGGGAAGAAGATTTCGTTTTCCTCAGCCTTCGCCGCGGTCGCCATCTCTCCCGCATCACCGTCTTCCACAACCTGCGCGTCGCAGCCGAAACGGCGGGCATCACAAAAACCATTTCGCCCCACACGCTCCGCCACACCTTCGCCACGCATCTGCTGGAAGGCGGTGCCAATCTCCGCGCCATTCAAGCCATGTTGGGACACGAGCGCATCACCACCACGGAAATCTACACGCACCTTGACCGCAGTTTCCTCCGCGCCCAGGTTCTTGAACATTTTCCGAGAAATAAGAGCGAGGAATGAGACGAAGAGTTCGCCGCACCCGCCGTGGCAACGTTCTTTCCTTGGGACTTCTTATTTCTTCCTTGGGATTCGTCACTTTTTTCTTGGGATTCGTTGGTGTTCACCGTTACGGCGGACACGTGTTCATCGTTACGGCGGACACGTGTTCATCGTTACGGCGGACACGTGTTCATCGTTACGGCGAACACCAACGAGTCTTTAGGAAAAAGTAAGAAGTTCCAAGGAAGAAATAATAATCCCTTAGGAAAAATCATTATTGCTTTCCGGTAAAAGTTGTTTCAGCCGGATGGTGAGTGCTGAAAGCACGACCGAGGGAGCCGCAGGCGACCGAGATTCTAGCCCAGGGTGAAGCGAGCGCAGCGAG
>JBJEAG010000298.1:0-1562 GCA_051868855.1 Alloprevotella sp.
CTCTTTGACTCTTTGACTCTTCGACTCCCAAATGTCCCACTTATTCCACATATTGCTCCGTCTGTGCATCGGCATCCTCCTGTTGCCGATGCTCGCCGCCTGCTCCGACTCCGACGGAGGGGTGCCTGTGGAATATGTGGAAAATCCCGCCTTCCGCGTCAGTCTCCGCGTCGGCGATGTCAGTGCGGAAGGAAGGGCAGACGGACCGAGCGAGAAGGACGGCTATGCGGGAGCATTTGAGAACGAATACAAAATCGAGGACCTCACCCTCCTGCTCTATCAGGACGAGAACGGCATCAACGGAAACGACAACACCATCATTAAATACGGTTTCTACACCCACCGCTTCTCCACCGTGACGGACGGCACCAGTCCCGTGGACAAAGTCTATACCTCCGAAATCGTGCGTTTGGACAAACCCATCATCGCAGGCACCTACCACGCCATTGCCATCTGCAACCAGGGCGACCTCACCCGCTTCATCGGTAAGACACTGAAAGAGGTGCGCGAACTGACCTCCGAACGCATCTGCATCTATTCTTCCTACGCTCCCGAGGACTACCTCCTCTTCGGCATGTCCTCCTCCCAAGATGAGACCATCGAGGTGCTCGGCACCGACCATTGGGTCAGCGATGACGGCACAGAACACGGCGACCTCATCCAAGCCAACCTCCACGTCCAGCGCATGGCGGCACGCATCGACTTCTCACCCGGCGACAACAGTGCGCCCTACTCCACCAACCCCACCAACCCCACACCGGGCGGAGAATGGGACACATGGAACCTTTCCATCAATGCGGGAGGCACAGACTACGAAATTCAGAACGCCTATCGTTTCCCCGTGATGAACTCCACCAGCGGCGAGTTCACCGGCGACTTCTTCTACATGACCGCCGCCACACCTTTTAATATATATAACGGAGCGGAATACGTGCTCAAACGTGTGTCGCAGGCGGAGAACACGAGCATCGTGCGCTGGCTCGGCAGCGAGACCCTCAACAGCGAGGGCTATGGCAGCAACTACGTGCTCGACCCGATGACCGTACTGAAGACCGGCGGAAACTTTGAATCCCAATTCGGCGGAAAATATCTCCTGCCCTATCAGACCGTCTTTACCAAATCAGAGGAGACTCCGCTTGACAACACCATCCTCCAACCCGTGAAGAAAGTGGCTGTGGGCGAAGGCAGAAGTTATGAGGCGGGCTACAAAGAAGATGCCGGAAAGAATATATGCTATCGTCCGATGTGGTATATGCGTGAGAACACGGTGCTCACCTCCTCGCCGAAGCAGAACTATGCCACGGGCATCGTCTTCAGCGGCTTCTATGCCAAGAAGCAACCGGATGACAGTTTCACCTACACCGTCAAGACCTACACCTACTTCATCCGCCACACCGACCCTGCCAACACGAACTCGGAAAACATTCCGATGAAATATGGCATCGTGCGCAACTGCAACTACCGCCTCTACATCCGACAAGTGAACTCCCTCGGTCTCATCCTCGTCGAGGTGAAGGACTGGACGCCCATCAACGTGCCGGACATACAGGTGTGAGTTGGCG
>JBJEAG010000299.1:0-7341 GCA_051868855.1 Alloprevotella sp.
CTAACCTGCATTATTCATACTCGTTCCTACTGCAAGGTCTAACTGGCAGCACCTCAGCGTGGTGCTCGCTCTTCCTCTTTGAAAGTAGGATTTACTACATTCTGCATCGTCATCGCTGTGCTCACGCTGATGCACTGCCATTTAGACCTTTCGTGACGGAACAGTGTGAATAATGCAGGTTAGCGCAAGGGGTGGATTTCTGTTTTTGTTTTTCCAATTGAAACAGAATATCCCACTGACCCAAAACTCCCCAAAAGGGGACACCATCAAACCACTGAGGACATATTTGACAACGCTGAGGCTGTCGTGCTTTCGTCAGATAGATATTTTTTCTATCTTTGCCACGCAGATTAATGTATTAACGCAACGAACCGTTCCAACGCCCATGACACTCGCCCTCATCAATGCCATGCACAAAGAGCACGAACAACTCGTGCAACTGCTTTCCGACACCAAGAAAAAGAAACTCGGACCGTTCCGGGCGGTGGAGGGAAAATATGGCGAGTGTGACGTGGTGCTGATGGAAAGCGGCATCGGAAAGGTGAACGCCGCCATCGGAGCGGCAGAGTTGCTCCGCCACTACCGACTGAGAGCCATCATCAACACCGGCGTCGCCGGCGGCATCGACCCGACGGTTGGCGTGATGGACGTGGTGGTCGGAGACAAGGTGGCATATCACGACGTGGACTGCGGTCCCGAAAACAAACCGGGACAGGTGCAGGGACTGCCGCTCTTCTTCCAGTCTTGTCGCCGCCTCCTCAAAACCGCCACCGAACTCCCCGACACCGGAACGAAGATTCACAGCGGACTCATCTGCAGCGGCGACCAGTTCATCACCGACCCCACAGCACTGCAAACCATCAAGCAACGCTTTCCCGAGGCATTGGCGGTCGATATGGAAAGCGGAGCACTGGCGCAGGTCTGCCACCTCTACAAAATCCCTTTCCTGAGTTTCCGCATCATCAGCGACACGCCGGGCGTGGAGAACCACTTTGACCAATATCTCAACTTCTGGGACACCATGGCAGACCGCTCCTTCGGCGTGACGAAAGCACTCTTGGAAGCCGTCACCGATTTCTGACGCCCCAACGATTGCACCGCTGCCAAACAGTCCCCCTCTCAACCTTTCAGACCTTGGAAAAGATTGCAAGTTTCACCATCGACCATCTCCGCCTGAACCGCGGCATCTACGTCTCCCGCAAAGACCAAGTGGGCGCGGAGACCATCACCACTTTTGACATCCGCATGAAACTCCCCAACCGCGAGCCGGTGCTGGGACAGGGTGCGATTCACACCATCGAACATCTCGCCGCGACCTATCTCCGCAACCGCGCGGACTGGAAAGACCGCATCGTCTATTGGGGACCCATGGGTTGTCTGACAGGAAACTATCTGCTCATGCGTGGCGACCTCTCTCCGCGCGACATCCTCCCCCTGCTCTGCGACACCTTTGCCTTCATCGCCGACTTTGAGGGCGACATTCCCGGAGCAACCGCAAAGGACTGCGGCACGTGGCTGCTCCACGACCTGCCCATGGCGCGGCTTGAAAGCAAAAAATTCCTCGAAGAGACCCTGCTGAAAGCCACCGACGAGAATCTGAACTATCCCGAGTGACATACCTTATCCTATATATATATACCTTATTATATATAGCGCGAACCTTATTGCCCAAAATCATAGAAAATCCACTTAATCAAAAATCCAAACTATGAAAAAACTTTTCCTCTACGCTTCTGCCCTCGCTCTGACAATGGCATTGCCGGGCACAGTCATGGCGCAAGGGCTGACAATGACGAACGAGGTTCTTCCGAATCCGGAGAACGAACCGCGCCCCGTCTTCCCCGTTCCCACCGCACGACAGATTGCTTGGAACCAGACTGAGTTCTACGGCTTCTTCCACTACGGCATGAACACCTACACCGGCTTGGAATGGGGCAACGGCGACGAAGCCGAGACTCGCTTCGCTCCCACCGCCGCACCGAACCCTCGCCAGTGGCTCGAAGCCATCAAAGCAGCCGGAATGCGCGGCGGCATCGCCGTGGTGAAACACCATGACGGCTTCTGCCTCTGGCCCACCGCCACGACAACTCACAACGTGACAAACTCCGGCAATGAGTTCGGACAGCAAACGAACATTCCCCGCGACTTCGCCGCTGCCGCCAGAGACCTCGGCATGAAATATGGTTTCTACATCTCTCCCTGGGACCGCAACTCTGCCTACTGGGGCACGAAGGGAGCCGACGGCTTCTACACTTCGGACTACGCCGAGAAGGTTTTCCTCCCGCAGTGCGCCGAAATTGCGAAATACGGCAACGATCAGTTTGAAATGTGGTTCGATGGTGCAACCGGAGCCAGCGGCTACTATGGCGGCGCCAACGAGAACCGCACCATCGACAACGCCACCCGCTACTATGACATCCCCAACCTCCGCGACTCCATCCACAATGCCTGCCCACACATCATCATGTGGGGTGTGGGCGGCGAAGCACGCTGGATTGGCAACGAAGCCGGCTGGGCAGGCGAGACCTGCTGGTCCTACGGCGACGGCACCTCCGGCGATGAAAACGCCTGGCAATGGTTCCCCGGCGAGAGCGACGCGAAAGCCACCACTGCCGGATGGTTCTGGCACGAGGGCGAAAGCGTGAAGTCTGCCGAAACGCTCTTCAAAATGTATCTCGAAACCGTGGGACGCAACGCCACCCTCATCCTCAACTTCCCGCCCGACAAGAGCGGCAGTCTGCCGCAGGCTGACGTGGACGAACTGAAGAAACTCGGCGACATGCTCCGCGCACGTCTCGGCACAGACCTCGCCCGTCAGGAAGGCACCACCATCACTGCCGACGTCACCCGCAGCAACGGCGCCACCCGCACCTACAACGCCTCCAACATGATTGACGGAGACTCCACCACCTACTGGGCAGCACCCGACGAAAACAACACTGCCTCCATCACCATCACCCTGCCCGAAGTGAAAACCATTCACTATGTCGCTCTGCAAGAGTACATCCACCTCGGACAGCGCATCAAAGGCTTCGAAATCGAAATCAGCACCGACGGAACCACCTGGACCAAGAAGGGTACAAGCACCATGACCACCGTGGGCTACAAGCGCATCATTCCGCTCAACGGAAGCACCTCAAACTACGGTGACGGCTTCTCCGCGAAATACGTCAGAATCAACATCACCGACAGCAAGGCTTGCCCCACGCTGCACACCGTCTCTGTTTTCTAACCCTTAACACGTCAATCTCATGAAACTACATACTCTTCTCGGTCTTGCCGCCCTGGCGCTCCCGCTCGCAGCCCCCGCGCAGACCCAACTCAGCATCGACTTCGAGACTGCTGATTCCTATAAGTCCATCGGAGTCTATGACACTTGGGAAAACTCTCCCTTCCGAACCGGAGCACTCACCGGCAACGTAGCCGTCGTGGATAACCCCTACAAAGTCACCGACGAACTCCTCGGCGACATCAACAACTCCGACAAAGTGCTCGGCTTCCAGCGCTCACGCTATGGCAGCAACACCTTCGGCGCACGCATCGAACTCAACACACCGCTCGACCTCACGCCGAAGACGGTCTATGCACACGTCAAACTCCATCGCCCGAAAGCCGGACGCGTCATGCTCATCGGACTCGGCAAACGCTCCGACCGCCCCAACCAGCCCGAGACCGTCGTGCAGTTCAACCAACTCTCCACCAATGCCATCGGCACGGACAAATGGTTCGACTGCGTCTTCGCCCTCAGCGCTGCCAAAGGCGTGCAGATTCACAGCTTCGTCGTCGTCACCGACTGCGAATCCACCCACAACCTCGCGGCAGACTATGTCGCCTACATCGACGACATCGAAGTCAGCAACTCTTCCCTGCCCCGCGTGCAGTATGAAGACTATCCCTACAACTACAACGAAAGTTCGACCATCACTCGCAGCGGCTATTCCACCACAGCCATCAAACTCACCGACTCCAAGGGTGTCGTGCAGCAGGTGACCACCGAGCAGGAAAGCAGCCGCAAACTCTATTTCGCCAAACTGGCAAACCAACTCCAAGCCATGGCGGGCGAAGTGGTGACGCCCGGCATCACTGCCTCCTTCTCAGGTTGGATGCACACATATATATATATGGACCGCAACCAGGACGGACGCTTCAACATGGACATCAACGAAAACGGCACACCCACGGATGAGAGCGACATCATGGCATATTCTTACTACAACGGCAAGAACAGCAAGGGACAAAGCGCCGGAAATTCAAGCTCTCTGACACCTCCCTCCTTCACCGTTCCCGCCGACCTCGCTCCGGGTTTCTATCGCATTCGCTACAAAGTCGATTGGGATGACCTCGACGCCGGCGGCAGCGTGGTCGAAGGCAACACGATTCTCAAGAACGGCGGCATCATCGTGGACACTCGCCTGAATGTTCACGGCACCAAAGTCACCGTCACCCGCGGACAAAACGCGGAGGGAACCAACGGTGAAATCCTCGACGCAAATGGCGTGGCTCTCGACAACACACAAGCCGACTTCGGCAAACCCTTCACCATCAAAGCGAAACCCGGCGACGGCTTCTTCCTCAAGCAAATCACCATCCGCCACGGCTATCTTGAAAAGGATTCGCTCGTCCACTCCACTCCGCAATATGAAGACGTGGTCGTGCCCGCCATCCTCTTCAACGACGACAACACCTACACGATTCCCGCCAAATGGATGGACGGCGACGTGCGCATCACCCCCGTCTTCGTGGATCGTGACCCTTCCGCCGAAGCACAAGGCTATGCGCTGAACTTCGCCGAAGACCTCCAAATCACCCGCACCGACCGCAACCTCAACAATTTCACCATCACCGGTGCACAGAGCGGCAACAAGGTTTTTACGCTCACCGGCACGAACTATGTGTTTCGCAACCTCACGAACCAAGCCAAAGGTGTCATTGCCGGTGAAAACATCAACATCGCGGTGAACTACACGGGACGTGCCATGCACACCTATTTCTACATTGACCGCAACCACGACGGCGTCTTTGACTGCCTCCTCGGCGACAACGGCATCCCCTCCGCAGCAAGCGAACTCATGGCGTACTCCTGCTACAACAACAAGAACAGCCTCGGAGAGGCCATCGCCACCCCGGGACAAGTGCCCGTGAATGCAGTGCCTCAGTTCACGCTCCCCGCCGACATGCAGCCCGGTGTCTATCGTGCCCGCTTCAAAATCGACTGGAACAACATCGACCCTGCCGGACAGTGGTCTGAAAGCGGCTCCAACAAGATTAACGAGAACGCCGGCTACGTCGTGGACTTCATGCTCAACGTCTATGACGGCGAAGGCAAACTCGAGGTGCTCACCTCCAACGGCTCCGTGGTGGGCAGCGGCGTGGCAGGTCTTCCCAAGACCGTTCCCTTCGGACAGGCTTTGACCGTGCGCCCCGTTCCCGCTGCCGACGGCTATGCTGCAGAACAAGTCATCGTTCGCCACGGTCACAACCTCGACGGCAAACAGTTCTACAACGGCAACCGCCAGTGGAGTGAATATGCCGTAGCGGCTGACGCCTCCATCACCATCCCCGCCGACAGCATCGACGGCGAGGTTCGCATCTCCGCCGACTTTGAACCCTCCAACCCCGACTATAAACTCGTTTGGTTCGACGAATTCAACGGTGAAGACGGCACTCAGCCCGATGCCGCCAAATGGCGTCGCGACAGCCGCGCCAACCCCACTTGGAAGCGCTTCATCGCACAGAGTGAAGACGGAAAGGCTGCCACAGGCTACATTCAGGACGGCAAGTTCGTCGCTCGCTGCATCGCCACTCCCGCCGCCATGGCTGAAGCCGAAGGCAATGTCGCCATGATTTCCGGTGCCATCAACTCTTCCAACCTCTTCAACTGGACCTACGGCAAAGTGGAAGGTCGTCTCCTCACCCTGCCCCACACCGGCAACTTCCCCGCTTTTTGGATGATGCCGCAGGACAACTCCAAGGGCTGGCCCTACGCCGGAGAGATTGACATTTGGGAACAAATTGACGCGCAGAACGTCTCCTTCCACACCATCCACTCCGGTTGGGCAAACGGTGCTGGCGACGGCGGTTTGGGCAACTCCAACAACCCCACCAAGGGCGGCACCAAGTCGGGCGTCACCAACGGCTACTACCACACCTTCAGCCTCGAATGGGAGGAAGACCTCCTTTCATGGTATGTCGATGGCGAGAAAGTCTTCTCCTACGCCAAACTGAAGGACAATGCCGACGCGCTCTCCAAAGGTCAGTGGCCCTTCGACGCTCCCTTCTACATCATCCTCAACCAGAGCGTGGGCAACGGCAGCTGGGCAGCCAACGCCGACACGAACTTCACCTACGAAACCCTCTTCGACTGGGTTCGCGTCTATCAGAAAGAGGGTCAGACCCACGAAACGGGCATCGGCACTGTCAGCAAGAAACAACGCCTTGACTTCTTCGCCGCTCCCGGCAGACTCACGATTGTCGTGCCCGACGCCACTCAGGTGCAACTCCATGACACCGCCGGACGCCTCGTGCTCAACCAACGTCTCCAAGGCAACAAAACGATTTTCCTTCCCGCCGGCGTCTATGTCCTCAACGGTCAGAAGGTTCTCGTGCCGTGATACACACCACCGCTCCTGAGGGCAGCGGTCTCAACATCCCTGACCTGCATTATTCATACTGTTCCGTCACGAAAGGTCTTAACCTGCATTATTCACACTGTTCCGTCACGAAAGGTCTAAATGGCAGTGCATCAGCGTGAGCACAGCGATGACGATGCAGAATGTAGTAAATCCTACTTTCAAAGAGGAAGAGCGAGCACCACGCTGAGGTGCTGCCAGTTAGACCTTGCAGTAGGAACGAGTATGAATAATGCAGGTAAGTCCCCTCCCCTCTTTTGAGCGTCCCCACAAATCCCGCGGGACTGTGTCGTCAAAGCGATGCAGTCCCGCGTTGCGTGGAAAAGTTTGATGCGTGGAAAGATTTGGGCACGTGGAAAGAATTAAAACTATTGCTATCCGGTAAAAGGTTTTTCAGCCGGATGGTGAGAGCTGAAAACTTTTATCGGACAGCAATAATATATAATAAGGTGTGTCGTGGTGATGACTTTCTTTATGTAAGCTCCGACGCTCCTCCGTCAGGGTTTCGGAAGGCTTGAACAGGGCTTGAACAGGGTTTGAACAAGGTTTGAACAGGGTGTTCAAGGGGTGTTCAAGGGGTGTTCAAGGGGTGTTCAAGGGGTGTCAAGAGGTGTTGCAGTCTTGGGTGTCGGTGCCGAGTATGAAGGCGACGGTGTACATGACGATGAGTGGGTTGCGGATTACGCCGCGACAAAAGAAGAGAGTGTGTGCA
>JBJEAG010000300.1:0-1557 GCA_051868855.1 Alloprevotella sp.
AGTACACTCCCTGCGCCCTCGTCCTCAGCGCCTTGCATCTTAGCCATTCTGACGCGCCGTCGAGGTCGTAGTCAAATTTGCATTTTGACGCGCCCTCGGGTTGTCCGAAGAAACACGCAAAAAAGGTGACGCAAGACGCGCCACCTTTCCTGTTTTGTCATACGAAAAAGGGAGAATCGGAGGTTGCTATTCCGCCGCACTGCCCTCGGGCTTGCGGAAGAAGCTGAAGTTCACGCTGCCGTAGGCGCGATGCTCCAAAAACCAAGGGTGGTTTTCAAAACTGTGGTTCGCGCCGTGTTCCAAGACGAAGAGTCCGCCTTCCGCCCAAACGTCAGACTTCGCCAGCCGCTCGGGGAGTTCGGGGAGTTCGGGGAGGGCGTAGGGAGGGTCGGCGAAAATGAGGGGGAAACGCTGCCGTCCGCGTGCTACATATTTCAACGCATCGCCGCGAACGACGGTCCAGGCGGGGTCACCCAAACTGCGGCAGCACTGACTGATGAACGCGGCGTGATTCCGGTCCATCTCCACGGTGACCACGGCGGGACAGCCTCGGGAGAGGAACTCCATGCTCATGCTGCCGGTGCCGCCGAAGAGGTCGAGCACGGGCGTGTCCTCCCAATCGACGTAGGCTCTCAGCACGTTGAAAAGGTTTTCTTTTGCGAAATCGGTGGTGGGACGGGCGGAAAAGGACTTCGGGATTTGGAAGTGCCGCCCTTTGTATTTTCCTGTGATGATTCTCATGAACTTACGATATATGTGTCACTTCAGCACGGCGCAGAGTAGGTCGAACGAGACGCCTTGCTCGGCGGTGAGGGGATGACGATTGAACTCCGATGCAGCCGACATGCCGACGGCGTGGGGCAGGTGTCGGCTGAGTTCTGCGACGACGGAGGGACAGAGAGCCTCGTCGCCCGAGACCTGCGTCATGACGGCGGAAGGCGGGATGCCAAACTGACGCAGCGCGGAGAGGGCATAGTAGGCGACATCCGTCGGTGCCGTGGCAGGCCAAGTGTTCAAAAGGAGCAAACGCGACTCGTTGAGCAAAGCGAGGGTGAAGAGTCCGTCGTGGACATAGACATAAAGGCGGTGGGCGTCCGACTTACTGATTTTCCGTGCGAGGTGGGTCAGCCACGGCGTGAGCGAAGCATAGAAATGTGCCTGCGGAAGCGCATCCTCCACGCGGTGACAGAGCGCGGGGTCTGCGGAAAAGAGGAGGACGGCATTGAGCGCGGGGACGGGATCATAGAAGACTCTGCCGCGGCGCTCCTCGCTGAAGCACTGATGGTGCAGGGTCTCAGCGTCTTCTTCCTGGAAGTCGGCAAGAGGCACGGGGGTGACGGCTCCGCTGAACCCAACTACCACACGTCCTTCTGCCAACGGAAGGAGGAAATCGTCACGAAGTGCTTCTCCCAAACGAACGAGCAGGGAACTGCCGGGAAGCACAGACCAAGACTTGCTGACGAAACCGCCCGCTGCTTCTGCAGAAGGAACGAGGGCAGTGATTTCTGTGTCGGAAATGCGAAGATGTGGATGGATGGGCATAAGAAGGGGTCAAAA
>JBJEAG010000301.1:0-1554 GCA_051868855.1 Alloprevotella sp.
TCTAAGACGAAAAGTTTGAAAGCAGAAAGGTCGGTGTAGAACTTCAGAGGTTTAACGGGTTTGGTGATTCGCTCCACTTTGCAGACAATGCCTGCATCCATGAGCCACTGAATGGCTGTTTCAAAATCCTTTGCCCGTGCACCGGGTTTTGCCACGCCATAAATGAACTTCCGATTTTCCTTCACCAACTGTGAGGGCAAAGAGTGCCACACCGCATGAATGCGATTGGACTCTGAAGTCGGCACATGCTTGGAAATGTCTTTTTGATAGGTGAAGAGGATGTTTTGTTGCACCTTTCTGACCGTCCCCGTGTCATTGCTCCGAAGATATGCACTGACAGCCTCAGGCATACCTCCCACGAAATAGTATTCTCGCAATAACTTTATGTATTCCCCTTTCATGAGTTTGATGGTGTCCCAGTCCAAACTCTGCAAAATCTCAACCATTTGTTTCTTCCCTTTTGCCAAAAGAAACTCTTCGTAGGTCATGGGATGAAGCGTCAAAACGTCCACCATCCCAACCGGGAACGACTCACCCTGGTGCATGGAGATTCCCAAAAGTGAACCTGCCACAGCCACATGATACTGCGGAGCACGTTCGTTGAAATATTTCAGAACGGAGAGACCGCGGTGAGATTCTTGTATCTCGTCCAATATGATTAACGTATTGCCTGCCTCAATCTGCTGCCCGGTGATGGCACTGATGGCTATGATGATGCGTTGAATGTCATAGTCCTGCACGAACAAATTTCTCACCATCTCGTTGTCATCGCAGTTGATATAAGCCACATTTTTGAATTCCTGTCTCCCGAATTCTTTCAGCAGATAGGTCTTCCCGACCTGACGAGCACCGGCAAGCACCAACGGCTTGCGCTGAGGGGAATCCTTCCACTCCTTTAGTTTCTCAATGAGTTTCCTGTACATATTCAACGTTTTATGGCTTAACTTCGCTGCAAAATTACACTTTTCCGACCGAACTTTCGCGCAAACAGCACACTTTTCCGACCGAACTTTTGCGCGAATACTACACTTTTCCGACCGAACTTTCGCACTAACACCACACTTTTCCGACCGAACTTTGTGGACTCTCTCACCATAACTTGGGGATTCTCTCACGCAGAATCCGCAGAATGAGAAGGAAAAGACGGAGTCTCTGCAGGTGCGGATGGTCGTGCAGTCACTTTTTATCCATTTGACCTTTGCGACAACCATTGGACAACCATTGGACAACCATTGGACAACCATTGGACAACCATTCAACCACCTTGTTCAAACACTGTTCAAGCACTGTTCAAACACTGTTCAAACCCTTTTTCCTGAAGTCAAAAAGACAAAAAGTCAAAAAGACAAAAAGTCGGTGACCGAACGAATTACTCATAAATCTTTCTACCACGCTTTGGTATCCGCGTTCCAAGCCTTGGTACTGAAAATACCGGCGTCGAAAACTGAAAAATATGACACTAAAGTTCCCAACCCCCTTGGGAGTCAAACTCCCAACCCCCTTGGGAGTCAAACTCCCACGCCTTGGGAGTCAAACTCCCACGCCTTGGGAGTC
>JBJEAG010000302.1:0-1552 GCA_051868855.1 Alloprevotella sp.
ACCACTCCTTATTATTATTATAAGCGCGACGCGGAGGGCAACGAGTCTTTCACCTCTTCCGCCGAAGAAGCCACGCCGCTCTGTCTGACCTACGGAACGAACTGCGTGTATCTCGAAGACGAGGCTGGTCGCACACCCTATCTTGAAGGGTTCACGAATCCTGGTCCCGACATCAAATTGGAGCGAGGCTACACCTGGGGCAGTTACACGCTTGTCAATCGTTTCCCCGCCGCCGCTCAGCTCAGTCGCACGGGCAACACGTTCTCCGCAGTCTATGACTACGCCAGCAATCCCGAGGCATATCGCTGCAACAACAGCAACGGCGTGATTGTTTCCACTGACTTCCAGTTCGTGGCACTCGACGAAGAAAAGGTGTCGTTCACTATCAGCGATGCCGGCTATGCCACTTTCTTCACCGACAAAGCGTTCCAAATGCCGGACCACGTCAAGGGTGGTGTCGTCAGCGAAACGAAGGACGAAAAAGCCATGGTCGATTATCGCTATCCCTCCGGCGCTGTCGTGCCAGCCCGGACGGCTCTCTTGCTGAGCGGTACCGCCGGAACCTACGATGCCACCGTCGTCACCTCCGCCGAGTCTGCTCCGACCGGAAACCTTCTGCACGGCACGCTGACCGACGAATTGACGAGTGTCGAAGGTGCCACGGCATACTATAAGCTCGCTTATCGTAGCAGTACCGACCGCACCTTGGGCTTCTTCTGGGGCGCCGAGAACGGGGCAGCGTTCACCAACAAGGCGGGCAAAGCCTTCCTGGCACTGACATCTTCTGCCGCCGCACCCCGCGGGTTTGAGTTGGACGGTTCGGAAATCACCTCTGTCACCACCGCGAAGACGGACGATGAGAACGACGACTCGGTCTATGGACTTGACGGACGACGCTTCAACGGTTCTCTCTTGCCCAAAGGCATCTACGTCAAGAACGGAAAGAAAATCATCGTGAAATAATAAGTTTGCATCGCGGCGAAAGTCTCAGCGTCTCGTACTCAACAATGAAAACTGCCTGCCGCGTCGGCAACGATAAACAGAAACTGCCGCTGCGCAGGTAACGATAAACAGAAACTGCCCGCCGCATAGGCAACGATAAACAGAAATAAAATGAACGTGAAACACCGCAAACCATATTCCTCTCCGCAAAGCATCTCCCTCCGTTTCGTCCCCTCCGCCTTGCTCGCCCTTTCCCCGGGACCGGGATTGAAGGACGAAGTCTCGGAAGAAGATCAACTCTCCTCGCACCGTTCCGAAGACAGTTGGGGCGGAGCGCATGACAACTCCTCCTTTTGGGAGTCGCACTGAAACTTTAGACCGTCAACGCGCCTTTGCTGCGCTGCATCCTAAAACACATCCGCATTCGGTTGAACGCCGAATGCGGATGTATGATATTAGTGGAGAAAAAACGGAACACCCGCAAAGCCCGTGTCAGTTAGGAAAAACAAAAACCAAATTAAACCCCTTGAAGAGTATGTGGGGCAAAGCCCTGGCGTCAAGCTTCCGCTTTGTCCTTATAAGAGCAAGCTCTTAACGTCCAAACCGAAAG
>JBJEAG010000303.1:0-7243 GCA_051868855.1 Alloprevotella sp.
CGGGCTTGCAGCCCTCACCATCCGGCTGAGAAAACTTTTACCGGACAGCAATATACAGCAATAAAAACACGACGACGGGAACATCAAAAAACGGAATAAGTCAGTAAAAACAGCTCCTAAAAAATGGAATAAGTCAGTAAAAACGGCCTCTAAAAAACGGAATAAGTCAGATTTTCCTTCTCTGCGCGTCGAAAAAATCGTAATATTGCACCGATTTTCAGACACTTTCATCGAAACGCTTATGCTTGAACGCAAATTCACCGTATTCTTGGAGCAATTTCTCAAGAATGAAACCGAAAAGATTCTTCTTGTCAACGGTGCTCGTCAGATTGGGAAATCCTATCTCATTCGTTATGTGGGGCAGAAACTGTTCCCTCATTTTGTCGAGATTAATCTCAAAGAGGACAGTGAGGGGGAACGCGTCTTTGCCGATGTGCATTCTCCGAGTGACTTATATATGCGCTTAGGTAATTTTTATTCGGCACCTCTGGGCGACAAGTCTGACACGTTGATTTTTCTGGATGAGATTCAGAGTTATCCCCATTTGCTGACAATGTTGAAGTTCCTCAATCTGGAGTCTCGCTATCGTTTCATTGCCAGCGGCTCTCAACTTGGGGTGGCGCTGTCGGAAACACCTTCAGTGCCTCTTGGGAGTGTGACCATAGAGCAAATGTATCCGCTGGATTTTGAAGAGTTCCTTTGGGCGACAGGTGTCGGAAAGGAATGGATTGAAGATGTCCGCGAACATTTTCTGCGCGAGGAACCTTTGGAAGAGAACACGCACAACATCTTGCTGAAGCGCTTCCGGTATTATCTCCTGGTGGGCGGACTTCCCGAAGCCATTAATCACTATCTGGCTGATAGGAACATGGTGCGCGTCAGACAAGTGCATAGGGACATACATGACCTTTATCGCATCGACGCCTCACAGTATGATGAGGAACGCAAGTTGAAGATACGAAGAATCTATGACCTCATCCCAAGCAATCTGGAGAACAAGAAGAAGCGTGTGGTCTATAAGGACATCGAAGGCAAAAAAGGAAAAACCTTCTCCGATTATGCCGACGAGTTTGAGTACTTGTCGAACTCCGGCATTGCCTTGGAGGTCTCTGCCGTCAGTAATCCTCGCTTTCCGCTTGCTGAATCGGAACAGAAGAAACTGATGAAACTCTATCTGAACGATGTGGGGCTGCTGACTTATCTGCTTTATGGTGTGAATGTCAATGCCGTGCTGCAGGACATCAAGAGCGTTAATCTCGGCACGGTCTATGAATCCGTCGTGGCACAGGAGTTGGCTGCACATGGTTTCAAACTGCACTATTTTGACAACAAGAAGAAGGGGGAGGTTGATTTCCTGCTTGATGACTATGAAAATCTGACGGTTCTCCCGTTGGAAATCAAGTCGGGCAGGGACTACACCGTTCACAGTGCTCTCACCAAATTCCTTGAAACGCCAGACTATGGCATTCAGCGTGCCATCGTCTTTTCCAACGAACGGAAAATATTCATGAAAAAGGGCGTCACCTATCTTCCTATATATTATTGTATGTTCTTCCGCAGTGAGCACCGTGATGAAAGCGTGATTCTTCCGGAATTGGAAATCGTTTGAGTGGATTCCACGATTGCCGTTAGGAGAATCGGCCGTGGCGGATGGGGGATGTTGATGTTCGAGGTGGATAAGTTCCCTCTAATGATTTCATCTCAGATATTCTTCCAAGAAGCGGCGGATGGAGGTGAGTCCGAAGCGGGCGGGGCAGAGTTCGGCGCGGGGAATGAAGATGACTTCTTCGGCATCGTCGCCCGCCTGCAGCGCTGACGCGGCGCTGATGTGGCAAAGGAAAAAGGCGTCGCAGGTGTGGACGTCATGCCCCGAAAAGGGATAGACATTGGGTTGAGAACCGATGAAACGGTAATCCTCAATGTCTATCCCTATTTCTTCTTTCACTTCTCTCTTCAGTGCTTCCACGAGATTCTCGCCGGGATTCACGAAACCGCCGGGAAGGTCCAGTGTGCCTTTTGCAGGGTCGTTTTTTCTCACGACGCAGACCACTTCGTCGCGCTCCGTCAAAATCAGTGCTGCCGTGGCGGCGGCAGCGTTCGGATAGAACTCAAAACCACAAGAGGTGCACCGCTTGCTGAAAGCGTTGTGCACCTCAAAGGTTGGTTTGCCGCAGTGCGGGCAATGACGAAAATCTTCCAAGGGATGTTTCATGTGGCGGAGTGCTTAGGGCATGGCGTCGCAGGGGTCGAGCGGGCGATAAGGACCGTCCTTCACCTCGAAGATGACAGCCGGTTCAACCACTTCCAGAGAGTGCCATTGTCC
Organism: Alloprevotella sp.; assembly: GCA_051868855.1. Classification (GTDB taxonomy): domain Bacteria; phylum Bacteroidota; class Bacteroidia; order Bacteroidales; family Bacteroidaceae; genus Alloprevotella. The sequence goes on from JBJEAG010000303.1 coordinate 2,324, forward strand.
TTTCGGAATCTGAATGCCGTAGTGTCCTTGCGAGGCATCGAGGCGGTGGCGCTCCGTTTCCTCGCCTTGGTCGTTGAAGAACATCACGTCCAATTTCCCGCGCAGGATGATGAAGGTCTCGGAGGTGGCACGGTGGCGATGAATCGGCAGGACGGTGCCCGGTTCCAATGCGTTGAAGAGTCGTTGCGCTTTGGACTCTGCAGACTCGTGAAGATTATAGTTCATGCGCAGTCTCTCGGACTGTTTGGCACGCTCGGCAAGTTCGTCGAAAAGTTTGTCGTCAATCAACATGGTCTTCTTTCTTTTCTTGAGATTGTGGTTTTTCTGCTGCTGCACCGGGGCGGCGTGATGCCGCTCTTCTGCGTGGCTTAGCTTTGGCTTTGGCTTTTGACGCTTCGGCGTTGGCGTTGGCGTTGGCTTCCTCGGCTTCGGCTTCCTCGGCTTCGGCATTGGCATTGGCGTTGGCGCCCTCGGCTTGTGCGTTGGTTGCCTCATACACTTTGCTTTCTTCGGCTTTGGTCTCCGCCTTGGCGGGTTTCACGCTTTGCTCTTCCGAATTGGTTGTTTCAGCAGTTTCGGGAGTCTCCGACTTTTTGCGTCGTGGTCTTCTCTTGGGCTTCTCGGGAGTGGCTTCGGCAGCGTTAGCGTCCGTGTTGCCGCCTTGGGCATTGGCATCTTCCGCTTTCACTTCTGCTCCCTCTGCTTCGCCCTCTGTTTTGGTCTCTTCTTTATCTTTTGCTTTGGGGCGAGCGGTGGACTTCTTTTCCGATGCTTTTTTCTCTGAGGTTTTCTTCGTCGAAGCCTTTTTCGCCGTTTTCTTTTCGGAAGTCGTGTCGTCTGACGCTTTCTTTGCCGAAGTCTTCTTCTCCGCTTTTCCCTCAGTTTTTGTTTCAGCCGTTTCCTGTAGCGCTTCATCCACAGTCATTGCTTTGCGTTTGGGATTGCGGGGTTGTTTGCGTTTCGGCTTCGGTTCTTCCTCCGGCATCAGCGGTGCGGTGGCGAACTCATTGGCAAGACGGAGGTCAGAGGTTTGTTCGATGATGTCGAAACGCTGCGTGTGGTCGTAGGCGGTGTCGTAGGCATCGTCAGCAGAGACGTTGACTTTTCCGTTTGCTTTTCTTGCCGAGTTGTTCTTCGGCTTTGCCTGTTGTGCTTTTTTCTCGGCTTCTTTGATGCCGAGGTCAGCGAGGCGCGGCAGGGTGAAGTTTTCCACCGCCTCCATGGCAGTTCGTTTCTCTTTTGAATCAAAGAGACTGCGATAGAAGCCGCGGTTGCCGTTGAGACGAATCAGTGCGTCTTTCGCACCGTGCTGATGAGCCTCCTTTTTGCTCCTGCCCTGTCCCTTGCCGACAGAGATGCCTTCCACAAAGAGCTCGCAGTGGAAGACTTTCACGTTTTCGCTCTCATCGAGGTCACGGATGTCCAGTTGCAGACGATTCTTTTGACTCCACTCCAGCAACTTGCTCTTGAAGTTCACTTCCTTCTGAGCCACGGTGTCGAGGTCGATGTAGCGTCCGATGATGCGGTTGCTGACGAACCAGTGGCAGTGGCGGTAACCTCGGTCGAGATAGATGGCGCCGATGAGCGCTTCAAAGGCATTGCCACCGATGTTCGTGTGAGACATCCGGGTGGTTTGAGACACGTGTATCAGTTTCTCGAGTCCCATCTGCGCCGCCAGGCGGTTGAGCGATTCGCGCTGCACAATCTTGGCGCGAGTGGAGGTGAGGAAACCTTCTCTCTCGTTTTTGAAATGACGGAAAAGGATGTCCGACACCACTCCTTCGAGAATGGCGTCGCCAAGATATTCCAACCGTTCGTTGTTGATGGGTTTGTTCGGCTGTGCGTTTCTTCCTTTTCTGTCTCTCCCGTGCGAGCGTCTGTCTTTGTTGTTCTCGTTTTGTTGCTGATAGGCTACGGATTTGTGGGAGAAAGCGATGCGATAGATTTCGATGTCGTGGGGATAGAATCCCAGAATATCATACAAAGCCGAAAGAAACTCCTTGTTCCGTCGGAACGGGAGTTTCATTCGGTCTAAAAGGTTCAGAATCATTTCGGTTCTTATCCGTTGTACTTCTTCAAGATGCAGCAAGCGTTGTGACCGCCGAAGCCGAAGGTGTTGCTGAGAGCGGCGCGTACGGTGCGCTTTTGTGCTTTGTTGAAGGTGAAGTTGAGGTTATAGTCAATGTTTTCGTCGCGGTCATCATCGTCGTGGTTGATGGTGGGCGGCACGATGTCGTTTTGCACGCTGAGGCAGCAAATCATGGCTTCCACTGCGCCGGCGGCACCGAGGAGGTGTCCGGTCATGGACTTGGTGGAACTGATGTTGAGCTCGTAGGCGTGTTTTCCGAAGAGTTTGGTGATGGCTTTCACCTCGGAGATGTCACCCACGGGAGTGGAGGTGCCATGGACGTTGATGTAGTCGATGTCCTCGGGTTTCATTTCTGCGTCTTCGAGGGCTGCTTCCATGACGAGTTTGGCTCCGAGACCTTCGGGGTGGGAAGCGGTGATGTGGTGAGCGTCAGCAGACATTCCGACACCTGCCACTTCGCAGTAGATTTTGGCACCGCGTGCCTTGGCGTGTTCGAGTTCTTCGAGCACGAGGATGCCGGCACCTTCGCCCATGATGAAACCGTCGCGGCTTGCGGAGAAGGGACGAGAAGCACGGGCAGGGTCATCGTTGCGAGTGGAGAGGGCGTGCATGGCGTTGAAACCACCCACACCGCAGGGGAAGATGGCTGCTTCAGCACCGCCGGTCACGATGGCATTTGCCTTGCCGAGACGAATGAGGTTGAAAGCGTCGGCGATGGCGTTGGTGGAGGAGGCGCAGGCTGCAGTGGTGGTGTAGTTCGGTCCGTGGAAACCATACTGAATGGAGATGTGGCCGGAAGCGATGTCGGCAATCATCTTGGGGATGAAGAAGGGATTGAATTTCGGACCATTCTCTTGGTTCTTGGCATAGTAGCCGGCTTCTTCTTCAAAAGTGTGGATGCCGCCGATGCCCACGCCGAGGATGACGCCGATGCGGGTTTTGTCAATGGTTTCAAGATTCCAGGCGGTGTCTTTGATGGCTTCCTGTGCAGCGACGAGGGCATACTGAGTGTAGAGGTCCATCTTGCGCACTTCTTTGCGATCGATGAAGTCAGTGGCTTTGAAGTTCTTCACCTCGCAGGCGAACTGGGTTTTGAACTTGGAGGCGTCAAAGTGAGTGATGGGAGCGGCACCGCTGACGCCGGCTTGGATGTTTTTCCAGGTTTCTTCAGCAGTGTTACCAACGGGAGTGAGGGCACCCATGCCCGTCACGACAACTCTTTTTAATTCCATTTTGATTTTGGGTTGTTTTAGTTCCGTCCCCCTTGTGGGCATTCCTATTCTCCTACTTAGAGGATTAGCACGCAGACCCTTGAAGCGTCTCTCACTAATCCCCTAAGTTGGTTCGGAGCGTCAACCCCGTGATTTGGGAGCGGAGATGAAAAAATGTTTTGTCAAAAAAGAAGGGGTGGAAAAGACAAATAACAAATAACGTTTAACGTGCAACTTTCATGCTTCACAAAGAAAAGTGACGCATTAAGCAAGACGTTAAACGTTAGATGTGAGTGTCAATCGTGGAAAAGCTCAATTATGAGTTAGCCTCGATGTAAGCGATAGCGTCACCTACGGTAGAGATTTTCTCAGCCTTGTCATCGGGAATGGTGATTCCGAATTCCTTTTCGAACTCCATGATGAGTTCTACGGTGTCGAGAGAGTCAGCGCCGAGGTCGTTGGCGAAACTTGCTTCGTTCTTTACTTCTGCTTCGTCAACGCTGAGCTTGTCAACGATGATTGCTTTTACTTTTGCTTCAATATCAGACATAGTTTCTTATTTATAGATATTAATGAAATGTATTGGCTTTATCCGAATTACGGGTGCAAAAATACGGGTTATAATTCGTACTGACAAACATTTGCAAGAAAAAGTGGCTTTTTCCTGCACATTTTCTGAATTTGTGTGCTGAGAGGAGCCTGTTTCCGTGCTTTGGGGGAGCGCCGGTAATGCAAAACCTTGTGTGCTAACCGGTAAAAGTTTGGCGAGTCCTGAGAGCGCGGACGAGGGGGCGTCTTCCGCAAACATCAACAGTCTCAATTCGTCGCTATCGTTTTCCGAATAGCACTTTTTTGTGTCAAAAAGTTCGTTCGCGGACGGCGTGGCGAAACTTTTTTCTTAGGATTCGTCATTCCTGCACGCCGATTCGTCGTTCCTGTCCGCCGATTTGTCATTTCTGTCTGCTATTCCCGTTGGTGTGCACCCTTGGGGCGCACACGTGTGCGCAGCTCGAATGCACACGTGTGCGCAGGACGAATGCACACGTGTGCGCAGGACGTGTGCACACCAACGAGCCCCAAGAAAAAAATGACGAGTCCCGAGAAAAAAATGACAAGTCCCGAGAAAATAATATTGCCACGGCGGGAAAGAACGTAATTGTTTGCCGACACGGAAAACGAAAAACTCATTCGCGGACGGCGTGGCGTCGTTTCTTTCCGCCGATTTGTCGTTTCTTTCCGCCGATTTGTCATTTTTGTCTCCTATCCCGTTGGTGTGCATCGTTACGGCGCACACGTGTCCATCGTTACGGTGCACACGTGTCCATCGTTACGGTGCACACGTGTCCATCGTTACGGTGCACACCAACAACTCCCAAGAAAAAAATGACAAGTTCCGAGGAAATAACGTTGCCACGGCGGGAAAGGGTCAAAGAGGTCAAAAGGGTCAAAGAGGTCAAAGAGGTCAAAAAGGTCAAAGAGGTCAAAAGGGTCAAAGAGGTCAAAAGGGTCAAAAGGGTCGGCGCGGCATCCGTTTTATCCGTCAAATCCGTGGTTTCAAATGAGCCGAAGTTTGCAACAAGGTTTCAGCCGGATGGTGAGGGCTGCAAGCCCGATGAGCCC
>JBJEAG010000304.1:0-7239 GCA_051868855.1 Alloprevotella sp.
CACTGCCATTTAGACCTTTCGTGACGGAACAGTGTGAATAATGCAGGTTAGGGGAATCGAAAGTATGATGCAAGAAACCATGCAAAATTCAGCGTGCAAAAAAAACGGGAGGCACATAACGGGAGGCACATAACGCAAAGTGACCGTGCATCGGGCAATGCACGGCCACTTTCAAGTTATGCGGAAAGACTCTTAGCAGAGTTTGCGAGCACCGTCGCCGATGACCACGTCAATGACGAGGGGTTCTTTGCCGAACTTCTCTTTGTATGCCTTCTTGGCAGTTTCGATGAAGTTTGCATAGAGGTCTTCGCTGACGAGGTTGATGGTGCAACCGCCGAAGCCACCGCCCATGATGCGGGAACCGGTGACGCCGCAGCTGTGAGCCACTTCGTTGAGGAAGTCGAGTTCGGGGCAGGAAACTTCATATTCCTTGCTCAAACCGTGGTGAGTTTCATACATCTTCTTACCGACTTCTTCGTAGTCTCCTTCTTCGAGAGCCACGCAAACTTCCATCACGCGATATTTCTCGCCAATGACATACTTGGCGCGGAGTGCATCTTCTTCGCTGACTTCGCCACGAACTTCGTCGAGGAGGTCATAGTTGGCATCGCGGAGAGAAGCCACTTCGGGGTGATGCTTCTGGATGGCGGCAACGACGTTTTCGCAGCTCTTGCGGCGGTCGTTGTAGGCAGAAGAAGCGAGGTCGTGTTTCACCTGAGAGTTGAGGAGCACGAGTTTGTAGCCCTTCGGATCGAACGGGAAGTACTTGTACTGCAGGCTGCGGCAGTCGAGGCGCATGAGGCTGCCTTTCTTTCCGAAGACGGAAGCAAACTGGTCCATGATGCCGCAGTTGCAACCAATGTAGTTGTGTTCAGTTGCCTGTCCGACTTTGGCGAGAGAGAACTTGTCAATCTTGTTTTCGCCGAAGAGGTCGTTGATGGCGAAAGCGAAGGTGCTTTCGAGAGCAGCGGAAGAAGACATTCCGGCGCCGAGCGGCACGTCACCTGCAAATGCAGTGTTGAAACCTTCCACGGGCACGCCGAGTTTCATCATTTCGCGGCACACACCATAAACGAAACGGAAGTGAGTGGCGGAGGGACCTTTCTCATCGTCGAGCGAGAATTCCACATAGTCCTTCAAGTCGATGGAGTAGGCACGCACCTTGCGGGTTCCGTTGGGTTTGATTTCAGCGATAACGCCCTGCTGCACTGCACCGGGGAAAACGAAACCACAGTTATAGTCAGTGTGTTCGCCAATGAGGTTGATGCGACCGGGAGAAGCATAGACAGAACCGGTCGTGCCGTCAAAATGTTCGATGAAGCGGCTGCGAACGTCTTCAATTGTAAGTTTCATGGGATTAAGATTTTTAGGGTTTAGTATTCAGATTGGTTAATTAAGGTCTTAAACTTTATTGACTCCATATATATATAGGAATCAAGCGCGTTTGCTGACGCGGCTGCCGACGAGGGCATAGAAGAGGATGTAGGCAGCGCAGAAGACAACCACCCAGAAACTGTTGATGTAGCCGAAGTAGTCAGCCACGGAAGCTTGGATGAACATCATCACGGCGCAACCGAACACCATGGTCATGAAGATACCGGAAGCGATGGCGGTGTATTTGCCAAGTCCTTCGACTGCCATGTTGAAGATGCCGCCCCACATGACGGAGGTGCAGAGACCCACGAGAAGGAAGGCGAAGATGCCGAGGGGCACTTCCTGCCAGATGAGTTCGAGTTTACCCCAATCGACGCCAGGGAAGTTCACGGTGATGTCAGCGGGAGCAAACATGCCGAAGAGAACGAGCACGAGGGTGGCAGTGGAAACGGTGGTAATCATGGTGCGGCTGGAAACTTTGCCACCGATGCTGGCGCCGACGAGACGACCGATGAGCATCATGAACCAGTAAACGGCAACGAGCATACCAACAGTGCCTGCGGGAATGCCGGTGTCGATGAGGTAGAGGTTCACAAAGTTAGGCACACCGACTTCGATGCCCATGTAGAGGAAGATGGCGAGAGCACCGAGAGCGAAGTGACGATAACTCATGGCTTCTTTGATGAGTTCCACCTGAACGGGAGCCTGTTCGGGTTCTTCAATCTTGGTGAAGCAGATGACCACGAAAGCAACCACGAAGATGGCGAGGGCAATCATGAGCGCGGGAGTGGCGTCGTCAATCTTTGCCTTGGTGGCGTCGGCGATGAGCGCACCCATGAGGATGTAGCAAGCCACGGCTGCAGAAGAGTTGAACACACCGCCCAACTGGATGAGTTGGTTACCCTTGTTGCCGCCACCGCCGAGGAGGTTGAGCATCGGGTTCACGACGCAGTTGAGGATGGCCATGCAGAGACCTGCGATGAAGGCACCGGCGAGATAAACGCCGAAGACGAGACCGAGATTCTCCTGTGCGTTGAGCTGACCGCTGAACCACTGGATGAGAATGCCGACGATGCCGACCACGAGACCGATGAGAGCGGTCTTCTTGTAGCCGAACTTAGAGATGAGCATACCGGCAGGAATACCCATCAGGAGGTAAGCCACGAAGTTACCGTAGTTACCAATTTGGGCAAGCACGTTAGAGATTTCGCCCTGATTCTTGATGATGGTTGCCATCGGAGTGCAGAGGTTGGTCACGAAGGCAATCATGGCGAAGAGCGCAATCATCACGACGATGGCTCCCCATTGTTTTTGTTGATTACTCATGTTTTAAGTAACGATTAATTTAATGTTAGTAAATAGATTGATTTTCAGAAGGAATTTAGGCTTGTTTCTATAGAAAAACAAGAGAAGCATTGACCGTCGCTCGAACCGTTTCAGCGGTGGAAGCGAGGGTCAATGCTTTTGGAAACTTATTCGACTCCGAACTTATAGATGGTCTTTTGCGTATAGACCTGTCCGGGTTTCAAAACGACGGAGGGGAAGTAAGGACGGTTCGGGCTGTCGGGGAAGTGCTGCGCCTCGAAGCAGAGTGCGGAGCGACGTCCGAAGGTGGCGCCGTGCTGTCCCTTGTAGCCGTCAGCCCAGTTGTCAGAGTAGAACTGCACGCCCGGCTCGGTCGTATAGACCTCCATGGAGCGTCCGCTCTTCGGTTCAACGATTTTGGCAGCGAAGGTGAGTTCACCCGGTTCGTTTTTGTTGAGCACGAAGCAGTGGTCATAGCCTGCGCCGTTTTTGATTTGCTCGTTGGAGAGGTCGTCGATGAAGTCGCCGACGGCGTGGGGAGTGGTGAAGTCGAAGGGAGTGCCTTTGACGCTGCGGATTTCACCCGTCGGGATGCTGTTTTCGTCGATGGGAATGTAGAAGTCCGCATTGATTTCGCAAATGACGTCTTCGCAGGTCGGTGTCGGGTTGGCGATGCCGGCGAGTGAGAAGAAGCCGTGGCTCGTCATGTTCACCACTGTCTTCTTGTTGGTGGTGCCTTTATAGTCAATCTTGAGTTCGTTGTCGTCGGTCAGCGAATACATGACCGTCATGCTCAGTTCGCCGGGGAAGCCTTCTTCGTAGTAGGCAGAAACATAGCGGAGCACGAGCGTTTTGTCGTTGATTTGTTCTGCGTCCCAAACACGGGCGTGGAAGCCGGTCGGTCCTCCGTGAAGGTGGTTGGGACCGTTGTTGATGGCGAGGCTGTACTCCTTTCCGTTGAGTTTGAACTTGCCGTGGCAGATGCGGTTGCCATAGCGTCCGACGAGCGTGGAAAGGAACGGTTCGGGTGAAGCCACGCAGTCATCAATACAATCATGTCCCTGAATCACATTGGCGAAATTGCCGTTGCGGTCAGGGACCATGATGGCCACGAGAGCGCCGCCATAGTTCGTGATGGCGACTTCCATTCCGTTGGCGTTGTGGAGGAAAAAGAGGTCAGTTTCTTTTCCTTGAAGTTGCTTCTGAAAGTCTGATTTCTTAAGCCCGCTGATGAGCTGATATTCGTTTTCCATGGCTTTAGGATATGATTTATGGTTGGGTTATGTATTCTACACTTTGCAAAAGTGGGCAAAACTTTTCAAAAACCCAAGATTTCGGTCAAAAAATCTCTTTCTTCTCGTCACTCTTTGCCGACTTTGCGAACAAAATGCTGACGATGGTGATGATGCCGAGCACAATGGGATAATATATATAAGGTATAATATGGAGCGGATTCAGTGCTGCCAACCCTGCCGCCATGAGCAACTGTGCACCGTAGGGAATCAGTCCCTGCACCACACAGGAGAAGACGTCGAGGAGGCTGGCGGAACGGCGGGCGGAGATGTGATAGCGGCGCGAAATCGTGCGCACAATTTCTCCGACGGAGAGAATGGCAATCGTGTTGTTGGCGGTGCAGAGGTTGGTGGCAGAAACCAGGACGGAGATGCCAAACTCTGCCTGCCGCCGTGTCTTCACTCGTTTCGTCAGTCCCCTCACGAGCCACGTCAGTCCCCCACCCGCTCTGACCACGGCGAGACAGCCGCCCGCAAGCATGGAGACAAGAATCAAATCGCCCATGGAGGAGATGCCCTTGCCCGAGGCGACCATCCAAGAGGTCCAAGTGAGCGTGCCGCACGACAGACCCACGATGCCCGTCAGCAAAATGCCGAGCGGAAGCACCAGCAAGACGTTCGCACCGAAGACGGCGGCAATGAGCACGGCAAAATAGGGGATGGTCAGAATGTGAACGACTGCATTTTCTGCCGGGATGATTCCTGTCACGTTTTCAGCGGGAAACACGGTGTTGGCACCGAAGAAGAAATAGACGAGCAGAGTGACGATGGCTGCCGGAATGGCGAGTCGGCTGTTGGCACGGAACTTGTCGGTCATCATGCACCCCTGTGTTTTTGTGGCTGCCACCGTGGTGTCGGAAATGAAGGAAAGGTTGTCGCCGAAGAAGGCACCGCCCACCACAGCGCCGACAAACATCGGGAGCACACCGCCCGTCCGGTCCGACATCTCAATCGCCACCGGAACGATGGCTGCAATCGTGCCGACCGAAGTGCCGACACAGAGACTGACGAGACAGGCACTCAGAAACAGTCCGACCAAAATGAACTCAGCAGGAATGAAACGCAGACACAAATCCACCATCGCGTCCACCGCTCCCGCCTCGCGTGCTCCCTGAGCGAAAGCACCGGCGAGAATGAAAATCCAAACCATCAGCAACAAGTCTTGAGCGCCTGCGCCGGAGGAAAAAAAGCGAATGCGATGGTCAAAACTGAAACCTCTCAGTGTGGTAAGCGAGAAAACTGCCACCAAAGAGAAGACCACGGTCATGGGGAGCGGATTGTCAAAATTTCCGCCAAAAACCGAGACTGCCATCAAGAGGAGCAACAAAAGCAGCGGCAGCAGTGCCAGCCATCCTTTGCGCGTTTTCGTGTGTTTTTCGTTCATCGTGATATATGGGGGTGTGTCAAATGCACATTTAGGTTCACACTCGAAGGTGCGTCAGAATGGCTAAGATGCAAGGCGCTGAGGATGAGGGCGTAGGGAGTGTACTGAAGCACATGACCAAGCCCGAATCCGATAGCAACGCAGCAGATTGGCTATTATGACAAACCGCCTTCTTCTGCAGGGCAAAAGTAAAAAAAACACTTGAGGGAAACGATTTCTCAAACATAAATCCTTAATTTTGCCCGTGTCATCATGATATTCATTGTTTTCAAACACTCTAATCTAATTCCATACTATGTTAAAGCAAATCACAAATTGTCGGATTCTGACTCCCGCGGGCTGGCTCGAGGGAGGTTCAATTCTTGTCGAAGGCAACAAGATTAAGGAAGTCCTCACCTCCGCTGCTCCCGTGGAAGGAGCCGAGGTGGTTGATGCCAAGAACTGCATTGCAGCCCCCGGCGGAATTGAAATGCACGTGCACGGCGGTGGCGGTCGCGACTTCATGGAAGGCACCGAAGAAGCCTTCCGCGTGGCTGTGAACGCTCATCTTCAGAACGGCACCACTGCCATCTATCCCACCCTCTCCTCCTCCACCGTCCCCATGATTGAAGCCGCTTGCGAGACCTGCGACAAAATGATGGCGGAACCGGACAGCCCCGTGCTCGGTCTGCACCTTGAAGGTCCCTACTTCAACCCCAAACAAGCCGGTGCCCAAATTCCTGAATGGATCAAGGCTCCCGTGAAGGACGAATATGCTCCCCTGCTCGACAAATACAAATGTCTGAAGCGTTGGGACGAAGCTCCCGAACTGCCGGGCAGCATCGAGTTCATCGAATGTTGCAAAGAACACGGCGTTCTCCCCTCCATCGGTCACACCCGTGCCACCTACGAAGATGTTCACCGCGCCAACGAAGCCGGCATGACCCACGCCACCCACTTCTACAATGCCATGCCCGTCGTCTATAAGAACCGCGAGTTCAAAGTCGCAGGCACCGTCGAAAGCATTTTTGCCGAAGAGAACATGACCGTCGAAATGATTGCCGACGGCATCCACGTTCCCCCCGTCATGTTGCGCATGATTTATCAAATCAAGGGCGTGAACAAGACAGCATTGGTGACTGACTCGCTCGCTTGCTCCTGCACCCATGGCGACGCAGCCTTTGACCCCCGCGTCATTCTCGAAGACGGCGTTTGCAAATTGGCAGACCGCTCCGCTCTCGCCGGCAGCATCGCCACCATGGACCGTTTGATTCGCACCTGCGTGCAGCAAGCAGGCATTCCTCTCGAAGACGCCTTCCGCATGTCCAGCGAAACTCCCGCCCGCATCATGGGCGTGCTTGACCGCAAGGGAACGCTCGAAGCCGGCAAAGATGCCGACATCGTGCTCTACACGCCCGAAGCGCTCGAACTGAAATACGTCATGCAGATGGGTCGCGAAGTGAGAAACGAACTCTGAAAACTTTCCCTCGGAAAGTTACTTTTCAAATTTATATACTATCCCGGTTTGGCTTTTGTCTGAACCGGGATTTTTGTGTGAACGAGAAACTTCCCATTTTTTCTTGAACACGAATTGGGCGAGTGTAGGGTTTTGCGCGCGCTTCGCTTGTACTATACTATACGTAATAAAAAAGGTGCACAAAAAACTATACAAACTATACACACAACTATACATCTCTCTGAGAATCAAAATATTTTGGTGTGTATAGTTTTCGTGCAAACTATACACAAACTATACACAAAACTATACATGAGAAGCCTCCCCCTTCCCCTCCTGAAGGAGGGGTGATTGAACACAAAGTTGTCTCTTAGTGTTTCCGTTCTTGTTAAATCAAATTATTGCTGTCCGGTAAACGGTCTTAATGAATTGAATACGTTGATGTTTGT
>JBJEAG010000305.1:0-7232 GCA_051868855.1 Alloprevotella sp.
TCACAAACACCAACGAATTCAATACATTAAGACCGTTTACCGGACAGCAATAAAAACTAATACAGCATATTGCATTCACTCACCCTCACCTCCAACGCCGCATCATGACGACAACCTACAAATACTCGCAGATTTGGACCATTGCCTATCCCATCCTCTTGAGCACCCTCATGGAACAGCTCATCGGCATGACCGACACCGCCTTCCTCGGCAGAGTCGGGGAAATTGAACTCGGCGCCTCCGCCCTGGGCGGCATCTTCTTCGTCACCGTCTTCATGCTCGGGCTCGGGTTCAGCATCGGAGCACAAATCCTGATGGCGCGACGCAACGGCGAGGGGAAATATCTCCGCATCGGCAGCATCTTCTACCACAGCCTCGTCTTCCTTTTCTTCCTCGCCCTCGCCCTCTTCTTCCTCACCCGCGAGTTCGCCCCGCTGCTTCTCCACCAAATCATCAGTTCGCCCCGCGTCTTCGATGCCACGAACGACTATCTGAACTGGCGAATCTACGGGCTCTTCTTCGCTTTCGGCTGTGCCATGTTCCGTGCGTTCTATGTCGCCACCACGAAAACCCGTGTCTTGACGCTCAACTCCGTCATCCTCGTGGCTTCCAACATTTTCTTCAACTATTGCCTCATCTTCGGCCATCTCGGCTGCCCCGCCCTCGGCATTTCCGGCGCTGCCATCGGGAGTACGTTGGCAGGGCTCGTCTCGTTGCTCTTCTTCATTGTCCACACCTTCACGAAAGTCGATTGCGAGCGCTACGGTCTGAACCGTTTCCCCAACTTCCGTTTCTCCGTCCTGCGCAAACTGCTGAACATCAGCATCTGGACCATGATTCAGAATTTCCTCTCGCTCGCCACTTGGTTCTTCTTCTTCCTCGCCGTGGAGCATCTCGGCGAACAGGACCTCGCTGCCACCAACGTCATCCGTAACCTCTCCTCCGTTTCCTTCATGACCGTCATTGCGTTGGCAACGACGGCGGGCACGCTGGTCAGTAATCTGATGGGGCAGGGGAGAGTCGATGAAGTGTTTCCCCTGCTTCGGAAAATCATTCGCCTTTGTTTTTTCATCCTCGTGCCTTTCCTCTTGGTGGAAGCTTGCTTCCCCGAACTTTTCATGCGCATCTTCACCGACGACGCGGCGTTGTTGGAGGTCGGCAGACCGGCACTCTTTGTCATGCTTTCTTCCTACGTCTTCACCATCCCCGGTCAGATTCTTTTCCACACGGTCAGCGGGACGGGCAACACGAAGCGTTCGTTGCAGATTGAGTTCATCTCGCTTTTCATCTATTGCATCTTCATTGGGGTGGCGCTCTTCCAGTTCCGTCTTTCCTTGGCTTGGGGTTGGGCGAGCGAGCACATCTATCATTTCATGGCGCTCTCCCTTTGTGCGCTCTATCTTCGCCGCGGCACGTGGCGCACGACGCGCATTTGATGCGGTTGGGTTTCACGCAGATTTTTGTTTCACACAGAATTTTGGTTCACGCAGATTTTTGTTTCACGCAGAATCCGCAGAATTGGAAGGAATTTTTAGAATCCGGATTATTCTTGAAACATTAATGCTCATTAATGGATTCATTAATTCTTCATTAATTTGTTTTTTAATGAGATATTAATGAGACCATTGATGAACATTAATGGAGAGCATCAGAGACCGCACCGCCCCTTTTGACCTCTTTGACTCTTTGACCCTTTTGACTTCTTTGGAACACGAATCAGACGTATCTCACGAATGGTTCTTGGAATAATAATGCTCATTAATGGATTCATTAAATGGGCACTATTTTTGTTGCTGTGCGGTGAAAGTTTTATGACATACCGTCGCTCCCACGCCTTGGGAGTCTTCCTCCCACGCCTTGGGAGTCTTCCTCCCACGCCTTGGGAGTTTTCCTCCCACGCCTTGGGAGTTTTCCTCCCACGCCTTGGGAGTTCTCCTCCCAACCCCTTTGGGAGTCAAAGAAGTCGGTGCGGAAGCCGTTTCATCCGTTCAGTCCGTCAAATCCGTGGTTTCAAAGGGGGCGGTGCGGAATTTGATTTAACGACAACAGAAACAACAAGAGACAACTTTTTGAATAATCGCTCCTCCTTCAGGAGGGGACGGGGGAGGCTCTTGTGTAGGCTTTTGTGTAGGGTTTGTGTAGGATTTGTGCACCAAACTCTACACACTTACGCCCTTGATTTTCAGCCATTCCGTTCGCCGAGTGTGGGATTTGCACGAAATGCAGCAACCCTTTGAAAAACGTATAGGGACTTAACCTGCATTATTCATACTCATTCCTACTGCAAGGCCTAACTGGCAGCACCTCAACGTGGTGCTCGCTCTTCCTCTTTGAAAGTAGGATTTACTACATTCTGCATCGTCATCGCTGTGCTCACGCTGATGCACTGCCATTTAGACCTTTCGTGACGGAAGAGTGTGAATAATGCAGGTTAAACTCCGTCGTTTCCGTTGTCTCCGTCGTTTCCGTTGTCTCCGTTGTCTCCGTCTTCGTCTATACATAAAGGTGGAGCGGGGGAACTGTACATAATCAGCCGGCGTCATGCGCTGATTGTGAAATTTGTTTTATATTTGCTTCCCATAAAAAGGAGGGAGAATGTCTCGCCCTCCAAACCTTCGCAAAATAATCTCACGTCATGAATCCCGAAATTCGCGTCCACTCCTACGAGTCCATGGGAACCTTCGACGGTCCCGGACTCCGCTATGTCGTTTTCCTTCAAGGCTGCCCCTTCCGCTGTCAGTATTGCGCCAACCCCGACACCATCGACCCCGTCGGCGAAAGCAAACTCACCAATCCCGACTACATCGTGGAGCAAGCCGTCTCCATGAAACCCTTCTTCGGCAAGCGCGGCGGCATCACCTTCAGCGGCGGTGAGCCCACCGTGCAGGCAGAGGCGCTCGTGCCCCTCTTCAAACGCTTGAAAGAAGCGGGCATCCACATCTGCGTCGATAGCAACGGAGGAATATGGAATCGCCACGTCGAAGAACTCTTCCGTCTGACCGACCTCGTCCTCCTCGACGTCAAGGAGTTCAATCCCGAACGCCATCAGTTCATCACGGAACGCCCCAACACGCAGACACTGAAAACGGCGCAGTGGCTGGAAGACAACGCCCGTCCCTTCCGCCTCCGCTATGTCCTCGTGCCCGGTCTCAGCGATTTTGAGGAAGACCTCCACGCCCTCGGGCAGCATTTCAAGGACTACAAGCAAATCGAGCGCGTTGAACTCCTGCCCTATCACCGCCTCGGCGTCCACAAATACGAGGCACTCGGCTGGGACTATAAACTCAAAGACGTGAAGGAAAACACGCCCGAGCAGTTGGAGCACGCCGCCGGTATTTTGAAAACCTATTTCCCCCAACTCGTAGTGAACTGACCCATGCCCCATCCGTCTCTTGAGAAACGCCCCGGCACGCTCGGCGGCATCTGTCCCGCCATTGCGCTGGTGCAGTCCGACACCTTGTCCGCCATCGGTCTGAAGAGCATCATTGAGAAGATGATGCCCGCGGCGGAGGTTTCCATCTTTTCGTCGGCGCAGTCGTTGTTGGCGGAGCGTGCTCCCGAGCGTTTCTATCATTTCTTCGTCTCTTCCGACCTTCTGCTCTCTGCCGCCGCCTTTTTCCTTTCCCATCGTCATCGCACGATTGTGCTTGTTCGCGGCGAGGAGACCTCCCACCTTCCCGAGGGCTTCCATCAGCTTGACGTGCATCAGGGGCAGGAAGAGCTCGTTCGGAGCATCGTGCACCTTGCCCACACCTCCCACTCGGCGTCGGGCAAGGAGCCCGAGGCGGTGAAGATTGCCCGCGGCGGGAGAGAGGGGAAGGAGATGCCGCGGCTGACGCCCCGCGAGAAGGACGTGTTGCGAGAGGTGGTCATGGGAAACATCAACAAGGTGATTGCCGACCGCCTCGGCATCAGTCTCGCCACGGTCATCACGCACCGCAAGAACCTGACCATGAAACTGGGCACGCGCAGCGTCGCCACCCTCACGCTCTATGCCGTCACCCACGGCATCGTGAACAGCGAGGCGCTGAAGTGAGCACCGCGAAACCCGCAGTTTTTGTTTCACGCAGAATCCTGCAGTTTTTGTTTCACGCAGAATCCTGCAGTTCTTGTCTCACGCAGAATCCGCAGAATTGGAAGGAATTTATAGAACACGAATTCATGATTAATTCGTGTTCAAAAAAACTTCAAAATAATTCCTTCTAATTCTGCGGATTCTGCGTGAAACAAAAACTGCAGGATTCTGCGTGAACCCCAAAAATCTGCGTGAACTCCTCTTGCGCGAAAAGGGACAAAGAAAAAGTGTGGGCTACGGGCTGCGTAGTCCACACTTTTGCTATAGTGTCTTTTGGGGCGTCAATCAGAAGAGGCGGGAGTCGTCGGAGGAATCCATGTTGCGCCAGATGGGAGAGCGAGCGGTGCCCGGGTCTTCCTTGCTTCCGTTGGAGCCATCCAATCCCGGAGTGTTGGAAGCTGCAATCATCACGCCCATTTCGAGGTCAATCAGTTCAGATGCGGGTTTGATATATCTTTTCATTGTTGTGTGGTATTTTAGAGTTAAGTTCTGCTTGCTTATTTCACGATGACCTTGCGTCCGTTGTGGATATAGACACCCTTGGCAGCGGGGCGATTGACGCGGATGCCGCTGATGGTGTACCATGCACCGTCTTCGAGACCGCTGATGTTCACGTTGTCGATGCCCGTGGTGGTGCCGTTGAAGTCGAAGCTGTACTGACGACCCTGTGCGGAGCCGGAGGCAGCGGGCACGGTGATGTAAGCACGGGTTGCCTTCATGGCACTGGTGCTGTTGCTGGGCAGCACGAAGTTGGTGCCGGCAGAGTTGAGGAAGTACTGCGTGTCGTCGGTGGTCAGCGTGGTCGGTTTGAGGATGCCTTGGAAGGTATAGTCGCCGCTTTCGGTGCTGACGGTGGTGGTGCAGGTTCCGGCAGGTTCGAGCGTCACGCCGCTGAAGGTCTTAGCCTCCGTCACATCGGCAGTGAGATAGAGCAGATAAGCCTTGTTGGCTTCGATGCCGCCGTCAGTTTCGGGAGTAAAGTGGAGCGTAGCATTCTCTCCCTCGGTAGTCACACCGGAGAGATACTTAGCCACTGCACCGCTACCGTAAGCCTCTTCCAACTGCGCCTGGGTCAGTGCGAAGGGAACGCAGAACGTGTTCCAACCCTCATATACCTTGCGGTCCAAAATGACGGTCTGGTCAGCGAGAGCAGAGGTGGGAAGAGAAGCGGTCAAGTCCTCGGTGTCGGAGAAGGAGAAATCGCTAATTACGTGTTTTTTGTAGAGATAAACATCGGCGTAGCCAGTTGTATTTGTGGTGGAGTAATTGCCAAAGACTCCTTGGCTTATGCCAAACCTAATGCAGCGTCCAGAAATACCAACAATATTAGCTGTTCCGTCGCTATTGAATGTAATAGTCAAATCAGTACCAGTTTCAGCCTCTTCTATATCAGTAGAACTAGGAGTGTTAATATAGGCTTCAGTGGAAGCATTCTTCAGTTTGTAGTTACTTCCGCTAACCTCAAGAATAAACTCTGTGGGAGTTCCTGTACCATCAGTACTCAAATCAATCATACCATCTGTAATGGTGACAGTTTGCGGTGTACCTTTTGAACTGGAGTTAATTTCACCAAAGGCAACACTCTCGCTTTCGCAGACAATGAGGTAAGAGCTATTCTCGGTAAGTTCAGCAGCGGAAGTGATGCGTTGGAAGAAGGTGGAAGATGCTTTCTGAATGTCGTAGGTGGCTTCCGTCACGTCGCTAAACAATCCTTCGCCATATTTTGCAACGGCTTTGAGAGTGGGGGTAGAGCCAACGCGAAGCGTGATGGCTTCAGTGTATTTTGTTCCGTTGGTTTTGGGGTCTGTGCCGTCGGTGGTGTAGAGGATAGAACCGCTACCGAGGTTTGCAACAGAAATGCTCACGCTTTGGTCACCGTAATAAGTGCCGCTTGCCAAGGAGAAGGTAGGAGCGTTATATGTGATGGTGTAGGTGGCTTTGGCTTCGCCGGAGAAGTTCATCTCACTGTCATAGGCAACAGCACGCAAGGTGGTAGTAGCGTTGATGTCAATGCCGGATTCGGTATAGTCTGTTACTGTACTGGAAGTAGTCGGATCTGTTCCGTCTGTGGTATAAACGATACCCTCGGTGTAGCCTTCCGGTGCAGTAATGGTCACGTGCTGCGGACCATTATAATTGCCTCCTTCCAAGGAGAAGGTAGGAGCAGGGGTGGTGACAGAAGCAACACCAGTTACTTTGATGTCATCTAAGCGCATCGTCCAACCCTTAGACGGTGTATGCTTAAATATTAAAGTGAGCGATTTTCCTGTCGTAGGAATTTTCCCTGAAAGATATAACCATTGATTGGATGTGGTTACTTCGTAAGTATCTAAAGTAAGGCTTGTCTCGGTTCCATTATCAATAATATATGAAACATCAACTGTGTGTCCTACATTTCCAAACCAACAACCAAAGTAAAGATTTAAATCGTCATAATTTTCAATTTTGATATTGGTAACTTTAAATACTGTATTAGTGGTATTAGCGGTTCCTCCTTGAAATACAGCACTTAATCCAGATGCACCATCATAACTAGAAGGATTAGTTGAATTCCTACCAATTTTACCATCAGAACTGTAGTTCGTGGCTGCAGTTCCAGTAGTAAACATTTCAGAAGTAGCAGAATAACCTGAATAACTTGAAAGTATTGTGTTGGCTGTTGTACTTCCAAAATCTTCAAGGAATAAAGTGGTTGCTGTTTGTCCCCACGCCTTATTTCCGCCGCAGAGGAACGTCAGCGTCATCAGGCAGAGCGAGAGTAGGAAACGCGTAGATTTTTTGAATTTCATATCTATTAGTTTTAGTGATTAATAAATTCTACTCAGAGGGTGCCGGACGCGGGGCGGCGGCAAAGGAAAAAGAATTATAAAATCGTTGAATCGGAGAAGTTTGCGTATGAATCTCCTTAAAACCGGTGCAAAGTTAGACAATGCCTTTGGGTCGGTGTTCTGTTTGTCGTGAAAAAGCGGTTAAATTTTTGTGTATGTTGAGGTTTTGGTAAGCGCTGTTGTCAATCTGTGACACTATTTGTCGCAAAAAGAGGGGTAGAGAAAGTAAAGAGGGGTAGAGAAAGTAAAGAGGGGTAAAGAAAGTGGCGGGCGGTTCACGCAGAATCCGCAGAATTTTGGGTTCACGCAGAATCCGCAGAATCGGAAGG
>JBJEAG010000306.1:0-7222 GCA_051868855.1 Alloprevotella sp.
CGTCGAGCACACGGAGAGAACGTTCAACCTCTGCGGTGAAGTCCACGTGTCCCGGAGTGTCAATCAAATTGAACTTATACTTATTGCCGTTCCAAGTCCAGTAGGCGGTAGTAGCAGCGGAAGTAATGGTGATACCGCGTTCCTGCTCCTGCGCCATCCAGTCCATGGTAGCGCCACCGTCGTGTACCTCACCAATTTTGTGAGTCTTACCGGTGTAGAAGAGGATACGCTCGGAAGTTGTGGTTTTACCGGCATCGATGTGCGCCATGATACCGATGTTACGAGTCAGGTGTAAGTCTTGCTTTGCCATTTTTGTTTTAACTCGATTAGATTAGAATCTGAAGTGAGCGAAAGCACGGTTGGCTTCAGCCATGCGGTGCATATCTTCCTTACGCTTGTAGGCACCACCCTGCTCGTTGTAAGCATCCATGATTTCAGCAGCAAGTTTGCCGGCCATAGTTTTGCCACCACGTTTGCGTGCATAGTTAATCATGTTCTTCATAGAAACGGATTCTTTGCGATCCGGACGGATTTCAGTAGGAACTTGGAAAGTAGCACCACCGATACGACGGCTCTTCACTTCGACCTGCGGAGTAATCTTGTCGAGAGCGGTCTTCCAAATTTCGAGCGCGCTCTTTTCCTGGTCTTGCATCTTCTCGCCAACGATTTCGAGGGCATTATAGAAGATGTCGTAAGCGATGGACTTCTTGCCATCATACATCAAGTGGTTCACGAACTTGGAAACCTTCTGGTCTCCGAACACGGGATCGGGCAAAACGATCCGCTTTTTAGGCTTTGCTTTTCTCATTTTTGGAAAATTGGTTTTGTTAGGGCTGCATTCAGTTCGCTTCAGCACTCGCAAAGGAGCACTTACTCAACCTTTGTGCAAACCAAGTTGTTTTTTACTTCTTAGCGGCTTTGGGACGCTTTGCGCCATATTTGGAACGACGCTGAGTGCGGTTGGCAACACCGGCGGTATCGAGCGTACCACGAACGATGTGATAACGTACACCGGGGAGATCTTTCACACGACCACCGCGAACGAGCACGATGCTGTGTTCCTGCAAGTTGTGACCTTCTCCGGGAATGTAGGAGTTCACCTCCTTGGAGTTAGTCAGACGCACACGAGCCACCTTACGCATGGCGGAGTTAGGCTTTTTCGGGGTCGTTGTGTACACACGCACACAAACACCGCGACGCTGAGGGCAAGAATCCAACGCAGGAGACTTACTCTTGTCTGCTGCTACGTTTCTGCCCTTTCTTACTAATTGTTGAATAGTAGGCATTTGTTTGAATTTTAATTTGTTATATATTATTTTTGTTATTATCTTGCAGGAGAGAGCAGCGCACACTGCCCCATTCGAGCGGCAAAGTTACGAACTTTTTACGGAACCACCAACGCTCTGAATGCCTAAAAACCAAAGTTTTTTTCGCGTTTACTCGCGTAAGAAACGAAAGAACGAACGCTTGACTGCCATTTACATAGAGAAAAATGAGAGTCTGAACACTGATTCTTTCAGAAAGGAGAGGAGGGATAAGGCTTCGCCAAAACCTTTCTGTCGGATTGCGCGCAGCAAGGTTTGTCTGTCACTGTTTCTTTTCCTACTTTTGCACTCGGTTTTCCCGCCGTGCCGTTCGGTTTCCCCGCCGCGCCGTTCGGGGCTGGGCAGACTCATTGCAAATGTCGTTTCGATTCTCAAAAATGACACGTTTTTTCCTCTCCGCACTCCTTATTATATATATAGGTATGTTTGCGCCGCCATCCGCCGTTGCGCAAACAGACTCTTTGCTCTTCTTTCAGAACGACAGTCTGACCGAAGCCGGGAAAGGAGAACTTCGCCTGCACATCGAAAACCTCAACTTCTTTCGCGACAACGAGTATGCGAGCAGTTTCAGCAACGGCTACACGCTTCCCGGCTTTTTCCTCGCGCCGACCGTTTCCTATCAGCCGCTGAAGAACCTCCGCGTGGAGGCAGGCGCTCATCTTTTGAAATATTGGGGAACGAACCGCTATCCTTCCGCCTACTATCTCACGCTTCCTGACGCCGCCAGCAGCAAGATTGGTCACGGTTTTCACTGCGTACCGATCTTTCGCGGCGACCTGCAACTGCTGCCTTCGCTTCGCGTGACGATTGGCACACTCTACGGCAAGAGTCAGCACGGGCTTGTGGAACCGCTTTACGACGAAGAACTGAACCTCACCGCCGACCCGGAGGCGGGTTTGCAGATTCGCTTCGACAAACCGTTTCTCGAGGCAGAGGCTTGGGTGAACTGGGAGAATTTCATTTACAAGAACGACGCCCATCAGGAGGCTTTGACCTTCGGTTTCGCTTCGCGCTTCAAGCCTTCTCGCCACAAAGCACGCGTTCAGTGGTCTCTGCCGCTGCAGGTGGTTTTCCGTCATCGCGGCGGAGAGATTGACGAACGGAATCCGGACCGTTTGGTTCGAACGGCTTTCAATGCCGCCGCCGGTGCTGCCGTGCGCATTCCGTTTGCTGCCCGCAAGCCCGCGGCACTGGAGGTCGAAGCGACGGGACTACTCTTTTCGCAGACCGACGGCGACATTTACCCTTTCGACAAGGGATATGGCTTCTACTCTCGCGTGACAGGCTGCTACGACGGGATTCGTCTGAGCGCAGGCTACTGGCTCTGCCATCACTTTGCCAGTCTCTTCGGCAATCCGATGTTTAATGCCTTCAGCGTGGATGACCCTTCCCTCACCTACTCTGCTCCGCGCTTTTTCATCCTTCGCGGTGACTACGCCGCGCCTTTGGGCAAGGGGTTCGCCTGGGGCGTACATGCCGAGATGCGGCAACTGCTTCGCAACCGCTTTCATCAGCCTTACGAGGGCGAGATGTCGGACAAGAGCACGTTCAACTATTCTTTCGGATTCTATCTGCGAATATCTCCGTCTTTCCTGCTCAAGCGTTTCAAATAGTGTCTCAAAACTTTCAAATTCTGCCCGCGCTCCGAACTTCTCGGCAGGAAACGAGGGAATATCACAAGGTTTTTCGTAACTTCGCCACGACTTTAATCCAAACAACAAATGAACGAACACAATTCAAACCGGACTGACGCCACCGTCGTAAGAGGCATGACCAACATCTATGATGAAGTCAGCACTTCCGTGGCTTCCGCCATCAAACAGGACTTGGTTGCCCACTTCGGCAAAGGACTTTATTATCGTCTGAAAAACGGAGAGAAAGACATTGATGCCGCCCAGCAGGCTTTCATTGCAGAAACTTTTTCAAAACACGGAGTAGATACGCCGCCCGTTTATGACTCCGTCGTCCAACCTTGAGCCGGCTCTGTCCCCCAATCGAACCAAACTACCACCGTTCCCAGCCCTCCGCTCGGAACGGTGTTTTTTTGAGAAACATGAGGAAGCGTCAGGCGTCCATTTCCGCGACAAAAAAGTTTTTTCGTACTTTTGCCGCATCTTCAAGACTCATCTCTTAACCATAAACCTCATCTTCCATGAAACAGAAATTTCTCCTTCTTCTGTTTGGGATGCTCGCTTTCTTCTCCGCTGCCCGCGCCGCTGAACTTCCCGTGGCAAGCGACGAAGAGAAGGAAATATGGTATCTCATCCAGTTTCTCAACGGCAACAACGTGCTTGAAGCGCAAGCCGACGGTGCCGAGGTGAAAACCGCCGCACTCAACGGCAGCGACGCCCAATTCTGGAAACTCGTGGGCGACAACACGACGGGATACGAACTCATCAGCCGCTCCGGTCAGAAACTCTACGTCACCTCCACCGCCAAGGAAGGCAAGTTCCGCTCTGCCGCCGCGCCTTCCTCGACTGCCACGCTTTTCGTCATCCAAACCACGACAAACGCGACCTACGCTGACGGTTTCGTTCTCTCGCCCACAGCCAACAAGGCGGTCTTCATGAACCAATGGGGCGGCGCCGGAGCAGGCGTCACGCTCGGTCTTTGGGACAACCGAAGCGACGAGAACCAGCCCGTGAGATTCCTCAGCGAGGAGGACTATCAGTACTATCTCCCGAAGGCTGCCCTCATCCCCTATCCGCAGTCCATCAAGATGGGAACGGGACGTCTCGCCCTCAGCGCGCTGCAGGGCATCAGTTGTGCCGACGACGCTTCCTTGAAACATTGCCAAGACTTCGCCGACCGTTTGCAAGCCGCCTCGGGCATCGCGCTTCCCGTCTCTCCCTCCGCCGTGAGCCTCGGCATCGCGCTGACCGTGAATCCGGAGTTGGCACACGAAGCCTACACCCTTGACATCAACGAAACCGGCGTGCAAATCGCGTCTGCCGACTCAACCGGTTTCTTCTACGCTTTGCAGACACTCAAACAACTTCTTCCGAATGCCATCTACGGCACGGCGGCGGAACCCTCCGCTGACTGGTCGTTGCCTTTCGTGCAGATTGCGGACCATCCGCAGTTCTCCCACCGCGGCTTCATGCTCGACGTGGCGCGCCACTTCTTCTCGAAAGCGGAGATTAAGCGCGTGCTTGACGTCATGGCTTCCTACAAACTCAACCGCTTCCACTGGCACCTCACCGACGACCAAGGCTGGCGCATCGAGATTCCGGAATATCCGCTCCTGACCGAAGTCGGCAGCATTCGCGCCGGTTCGTTCACCAATGCCGGAGGCGCGTCCAAGTTCTTTGACGACACGGAATATGGTCGCGGACTCTGGTTCACGCTCGACGACCTTCGCGAGATTGTTGCCTACGCCAAGGCGCGTCAAATCGAAATCATTCCCGAAATTGACCTGCCGGGACACATGGTAGCTGCCGTCACCTCCTATCCCGAACTGCTTTCCTGCGACCCGTCGAAGGAATATGCCGTGCGAATCGACGGCGGCATCTCGAAGGACGTGCTGAACGTCGGAAAGGACGAAGTGCTGGACTTCCTGCGCTGCGTGCTGGGTCACATTGCCGAAGTCTTCCCCTATCAATACGTTCACATCGGCGGCGACGAGTGCCCGACCGACCAATGGGCGACCAATGCCGACTGTTTGCGCCGAGTGGAAGAAGAGGGACTCGGCGGAGTGAACGAGTTGCAGTCCTGGCTCGTCGAACAACTCGGAAAATGGCTGAAGCAGGAACATGGCAAAGACCTCGTCGTTTGGGACGAACTGCTGAGTCATTGGAACGCCGCAAACACGGTTCAGCCGGTCATCATGGCTTGGAACCACATCAACAAAAGCGCGACGGCGGCGGACTACGGTCTGAAGAGCATTGTCGTGCCCTATCAGAGCCTCTATCTGGACTTCTATCAGGCTCCGGCTGACAAACGCTTCGTCGATGAACCCTACCAAGGCGGTTGGGGCGAGAACTGGGTGAACACGGTGGAAAGTGCCTACAATCTCAACCCCGTTGCCTCCCTCGGCGGTCGCGAGGAGTTCTGCCTCGGCGTGCAGGGAAACCTTTGGACGGAAACCTGCAACGACTCCATCGAGTTGGAATATCAGTTGCTGCCGCGCATGCTGGCGCTGAGCGAAACGGGCTGGCTGGCGCAGGACAAGAAGCAGTGGAGCAGTTTCTACTCTCGTCTGCAAAGTCACGACGAAATCCTTGACCGCATGGGACTGACCTACGCTCGCCACTACATTGAGCCGACGCCGCAGTCCGACGATGAAGCCGCGCTCGCCGAAGCCGACGCTCTCTTGCAGGCTGCCCGCCCCGGCTGTGTCGGACATCCGAGCCAAGCCGCATGGGACGCACTGAAAGCGGCTGCCGACGCCCTCCGCGACGCCGCCGACAAAACCGAGCCGCTCGCCGCGCTGCAAACGGCTCTCGCGACCTACAAACAAGCGTCCGTGGCTTTGCCCGAGGCCGGAAAGACCTACCAAATCGTGTCGGCTTCTTCCTATTATAAAGCACAATACGAAGGCTCCACGCTCTACGCCAAGGACAACGCCTCCGTGCGCTTCCACTACACGCCGCAGACGGAACCCGAGGAACTCTGGCAGTTCGTGCCCGCCGAGGGCGGATATAAGGTGCGCAACGTGCAGTCCGGAAAAGAACTGACGCTGGCAACCTACGATGCCAATGCCTCGCTGACCGACGCCGGCACCGTCTTGACCATTGCCACGCCGACCGCGCTCGATGCCTCTGCCACCTACATTCCCGGCACGCTCGTCCTCTCCGCCGTCGAAACTGCCGGCACTGCCAACGTGCGCCGCCTCTTTGCCGACTGCACGGGCTATGCCAAGGCTTACGACAGTTTCGCTCCTCACTATCAGGGCACCTGGCGCATCGTCGAAGTGACGGACTTCCGCGCACAACTCGAAGGACTGCTGAACAAAGCGGAACTGACTGTGCTCCGCGCCAAGCCGGGCAAGATGGGCGAACCGACCGAAGAGGCGCTCGACTTCTTGAAACAGGAACTCATCGCGCCGGCAACAACGGAGCTGGCTGCAGCGGAGACCGTCAGCGAAGCGACCTATCTGAGCTACGTGGAGATTTATAACCGCTTCCTCGCCTACCCCACCACCTCTCCCGCCGACGTGCTCGACGAAGCCTACCTCTACCGCATCCGGAACGCCTATTTCACCGCGCAATATGCCAAAGGCGTCAGCACCAACGAAGTGCAGCCCAAAACACTCGTGACCGGCGACGACGGTTTCCTTTGGGCAATCAAGAAGAACGCCGACAAAACGATTTGCCTCTTCAACAAAGCGACCGGCTTGGCTGCCGCCGTCTCCTCGTCAGCTGCCGACACCAAGGTGACTCTCAGCACCAACGCCACTTCCTGGACACTGATGGAAAACACCTGCGACGAAGGACAAACGGGACTGAACATTCTCGCCCCCGGCGGCGAAACGAGTTGGTACACGAACCCGAACGCGTGGAGTTATGTCCTGCTGAAGCCGAACTCTTGGGGCGCATCGATTTGGACGTTCGAGAAGACGGACATTCTCTCGGGCATCCAGTCGCCCACGACCGAAACGCGCGACGGCGCCGGCAAACTCTATGACCTTCAGGGTCGCCGAGTCGGCAAAGCCGCTCGCGGCGTCTGCGTCACCGATGGCGGACAAAAACTGATTCGCCCCTGACAATTCGCGCCGCCCTTCCCACATGATGAAAACGGAGGGACGGCAGCACCGAACTCAAGCAACGAAAACCTCTGAAAACTGAAGACTGCATTGCGACACGTTTCGCGATGCAGTTTTTTCGGTAATATTGCTGTCCGATAAACGGTCTTAATGGATTGATTTCGTTGGTGTTTGTGAAAGACGAACCCCTTAA
>JBJEAG010000307.1:0-7201 GCA_051868855.1 Alloprevotella sp.
ATGCGATTTCCAAAAGTGTTAAAACGCGAAATCCTGAAATATTTTGACAAAATGCCTCGTCAGTTCCCACTGTTTCACGCTTCGGCGCCGATGAGGTGGACATCGCGCTGCGGGAAGGGAATTTCGATGTGATTTTCGTTCAGCACATTATAAATTGCCTCGTTGGCAGCGCTGACGAACGCTGCTTTCTCTTCGACGAGCACCCAGACCATGACGGTTAGATCGACACTGCTGTCGCCGAAGCCGGAGAAAGCGACGCTGATGGAGGTGCCATGTTTCATGATTCCCGGCTGCGCTTCCTTTTTCTCTTCGACAAGTTGGAGGAGACGCCCGATGAGGAGTTCGCGAACGTGCTGCACGTTCACGCCATACGCCACCCCGATGGGGATTTTGACGAGTTCGTATTTGTGGTTGCGCGTCAGATTCTTGAAGTTCTTTGTGAAGAGTTGCGAGTTGAGGAAGGCGATGACGCAGCCGTCGCGAGTGAGCACCTGGGTGCTTTGATAGGTGATGGAATCGACCTTTCCGACGATGCCGTCGCACTCAATGAAGTCGCCGATTCGGATGCGCCCCGTCATGAGCGAAAGTCCGTAGAAAAAGTTCTCAAGCAGGTCTTTCATGGCAAAGCCCATACCTGTCGCGAGTCCCGTGGTGATGATGGTGATGCCGCTTTTGGGGACGTTGAGCATGTAGAGCACCATGATGAAATAAGCGCCCCAAACGAAAATCGTGATGACATTGTTCGCGAGCGTGAGATTAGCGGTCGGCAGGAGCGCAGCCTCATCGACTTCTCGCCCGCTCTCTTGTAAGCGACGGCGCTCGGCGGCGAGTTTGGCTTCCCGACTCTTGTGCTTGATGTCGCGATAGAAAGCGTGGATGGCATAGTTCAAATACTTAAAGACAAAGAAGAGTCCGACCACTAAACACAATTTGAAAATGGAAAGGCAGATGAACGACGTGGCGACGAAATCGACACGAAGATATTTGAAGAAAAGGTCGTTCATGTCGAACATGTCCGCCGCCATGTAGAGACTGCCGACGACGGAAAGGACGGCGAGGATGGGCACCACGACTTTAATGACAAAATCGAAGATGCAAGTGTGTTCGATGTAGTCCCCGCGCTCCATTTTTCGGCGGATGTTTTCTTTCATACGGTAGATGGTGTCGCGCAGTCGCGCCTCCTCCTCGGCAACTTCCTCCTGCAGACGCAGGCGCTCAGCCTCGTCAGTCGCCTTTTCGACAGCCTGTTTCAAGGATTCGATGCGGGCGCGCTGCTCGTCGGTGGGCAGTTTGCCTCCGTTCTTGACGCGGAAGACCTTTTGCACCTTTTTGAGGAGCGTTCTCGTTTCATAGCGGCGACAGAGGTCATAGAGGAACGTGATGGTCTGGATGCAAGCGAGCTGGAACGTCCACCAAATCATGATTTCCACTGCCATCATGGTGTAGCCCACGAACGCCATGATGCACGCCACGAGCATGGCGGTGAAAGAGATGAGCGTGTAGAGCAAATCACTGCCCGGAATGTTCGCACGACGGTGACGCAAGACGCCCGCCTGCCAAATCGTGAAGCCCAAAAGAAGCGGCGGGAAAATCAGATTGACCAGCACGTTGGGAATGAAGACGACACGGAAGAGAATGACGATGAACGCCATGACGAGGAAGGGAGTGTATTGCTTCACGCCGAGGCGAATCTGGTCGCCGTTGAGACGGAAAAGCAGCGAGAGCAGAATGAACGTCACCATCCAGGCAAACTCCAGCAGCAAGCCGAGCGCCATGATGAGGAAATTGTTGGTCAGGAAGAAACGCGCCACGCCGACCGACAGCAAAAAGATGGCGAAGCCGCACGCCGTCAGCAAAACCGGTTGCTTGAGACGGAAGTTGCGTTCCTCGCGAATGCGACGCGGGAGAAGCCACTTGATGATGGCATAACTCAAGAAACTGGAGAGCAAAACGTAGAAGAGGATGAAGACGGAGGTGATGGTGATGATGGGACCGCGCCACTGCGACTGCGAGACGTGGCTATATACTTTTCCGTTCTCACCGACAGTGCGGGTGTTGTCGAGGGAAAGATATTTGTCAGAAACTTCGCTCTGAATCTGCATGAGCGTCAGCGGAAGTTTCGCGAGCAACTCAAAATAGTTGTCACCACGAGTGTTGAAAATGCTCTTCCGCAGCTCCTCGTATTTTTGCTGCGCATAGTTGTTCAGGTCGGTGACGTTCTTCGTGACGCGTTCATAGTAGCGCGTGTCGGCGTCAATGCGGTTCATGAGACGCACAAGGTTGTTTCTCAACGCCTTGGCGAAGACGACGCATTCCCGTCGCGTCAGGTCTTCCTCCTTGCCGAGCATGAACGGTTCTCCTTCGAGCGACTTGGCGATGCTGTCGAGCCGTGCCTGCAAAAGGGCGATTTGCGCCGTGTCCTCGGGCATTGCCTGCATCTTCTTCTCCTCCTCGGAGAGCACCATGGAAGGCGGGAGATTCTCGAGCGAAGCGATGAGCAAGTCATAGCGCTCCACCTCGCTTTTCATTCGCTGCCGGATTTTTTCGTAGGGCATCTGCATGAGCGAGGAGTTGTTGAACATGTCGGTGGCTTGCTGGCAGGCATACGCCATGTCAAAGGTGAAGCCCTCGCGCTGAGAGTAGAGGATGAGCGAGATTTGGTTACACTTTTGGAGCGTGACGACGAGTTGGTCGTGCTGGTCCTGCGTGCGTTGTTCGTAGAAGGCGATGAGTGCTTTCTGCTTTTTGTAGCTGCGTTCCAGTTCGGCGCGCAGAACGTTCAGTGTCTGTTCAAAACTCTTTTCTTTGAGCACGGCGGCGCCGGGCAGAGCAGCTGCGAAAAAGAGCAGCAGGGCGAGTGAGCGAATGAGAATCTTTCTTGTCATATATAGAAACTGGTTGGTCTTATAAAGAGTCGGCTTGGTCGCACAAGGAGTCCGCTTGGACGTACGTACAATAAGGCGTGCAAAGTTAGCATTTTCCTCAGTTTCAAAAGAAACGATGAGAAGGGAAAGGAATAATCCCGCCACAAACGCCCAAACTCCGAGGAAATCTGTAATTTTGCCCGGAACACCGAACCCACTCTCACCACATCTTACCATAAATGGCTGACAAGAACAAATACGGACAATATTTCACGATTCCACTCATTGCAGACTTCATGACTTCACTTATAAGCCATCCCAAAAGTTGCAGTGTGCTGGAACCATCTTGCGGTAAAGGTGTTTTTTTAGAGAGTCTCACTGCCAATGGTTTTTCCAATCTCTCAGCCTACGAGATAGACAAGACCTTAGGCACACAGTTTGAGTTCGTAAAGTTTGAAAGTTTTCTGTCTGTTCCCACTACTGAAAAGTATGACGTAGTGATTGGCAATCCGCCGTATATACGTTGGAAAAATTTGGAACCGGAACTTCGCGAGGAATTGCAGGACAACACGCTTTGGAAACAATATTTCAACAGTCTGTGCGACTACCTCTTCATTTTTATCCTCAAGAGCATTGAGCATCTGAACGAAAATGGAGAATTGATTTTCATTTGTACGGAGTATTGGATGAACACCACTCACTCCCTCTCTCTTCGGAACTACATGTGTCGCCACGGTTACTTTTCAGAAATCTATCATTTCAAGGAGACACCACTTTTTGAGAAAGTCACCGCCTCTTTCATCATTTTTAGATTCATCAAAAAGAATACACAGAAGGAGAGCATCACCTTATATTCTTACAAACACCACAACAAACTTCCCTCGCTTCAAGAACTACAGAAACGAAGTTGCTTCCACATCACTGAAATTCCACATTTTCAAGAAAACAAAAGATGGATTCTTGCCTCACAAAACGTTCAAGACGAACTTGCAGCATTTGAGCGACACTGCGAGAAACCCATCTCTTCCTTGTTTGACACAGAACACTTCCGCATCGGGGATTTCTGCGACATCGGCAACGGAATGGTTTCGGGATTGGACA
This sequence comes from Alloprevotella sp., assembly GCA_051868855.1. Classification (GTDB taxonomy): domain Bacteria; phylum Bacteroidota; class Bacteroidia; order Bacteroidales; family Bacteroidaceae; genus Alloprevotella. The sequence goes on from JBJEAG010000307.1 coordinate 3,966, forward strand.
AGGCTTTTCAAATTCATCAGACATCCAACTTGAACCAAACCGAGAAAGAAGCGCTGATTAGAGTGATGAAAGCAAAAGATTTGTCACCCTACAAAAATCATGCAGTTTCAAACTACATCTTTGTGCAGGACGAAAACTTAGACGATGAGTCCTTCAAAACAAGATATCCCAATTTTGCCGCTCATTTCGAACCTTACATTCCCCAACTTAAGCAGCGTTACAGCTATAACCGCTCCATTCCCTATTGGGAGTTTGTCTTTCCAAGAAACCAAAAACTTTTTGAGAGAAACGAAGCACGCATCTTTGTGCCTTGCAAGGAAAGAATCTCAAACAAGGACTACTTCCGTTTTTGCTATGCCCCGGAGAACTTCTATCCCACACAAGACGTAACGGCAATTTTCCGGAAACCAAAATGCAAAGAGTCCATTGAGTATATTTTGGCATACTTGAACAGTCCGCAAGTGTTTAAATGGTTGGAATGTAACGGAGTCGTGAAAGGAGACATCGTGGAGTTCTCAGAAGCACCAATCGCAAGCATACCCTTTCACCCCATTGATTGGAACAACGAAGAAGAGGTTTGTTTCCACCATCTCATCACAAGCGAAGTCAAAGAATACCTCATTGACTCCGAACCCGTCCACATCGAAAACATTCATCAACATTTCAATTGCTTTTTCAAATGATAGACTTCGACAAACTCACACACGAACTGATTCATCAAACTGTCGAACGCCCCAACAAAGCTGACGCCGGCACACTGTCCGGACACGCAGCAGGGGAACCGTTTGAAAAACTGATTTATCACAGACTAAAAGAGGAATATCCCCAACAGATATTCAAACAATACGAATATCTCAACGACCTCTACCGAAGATTTCCCCAACACATCACAGCAGAACAAAGGAACTCACTGTTCAACTCACCCACCATTCTGTTTTTGCTTAGCAGAGGGAAACAAGCCACAGCCGCATGGAGTGAAGACAATCCATTTGAAGAGAAACAAAACGACACCGCCGACATTCTCTTCCATGACCACCAGTTCTTCCATCTCATTGACGTGAAAACACGCAACGTGAAAAAACATGCTCAAGCCCCGAACATCATTTCCGCCTACAAACTGGCGCAAGCATGTGCTCTCATGATTGACAACAAAGACTTCGACTTGTTCACGATGGAATATGTCGAAGTGGATTGGCAAGAAGAGGGAAATCTGCTTAAGTGCGTAAACGCGCAACACGCTAATCTCTTCAAAACTAACCCCAAAGAACTCTACATCAATTGGAGTGCTGCCCTGCAAATCCAGTTTCACGTTTGTGAACTGGGGCAAAAATGGAGCGGCAGCAAAGAAGAATGGGCACGACTCTACATCAAAGAGTTCGTGAAAAGCGCAAGACAAAGATGCAGAAAGATGAAAGAGCAGTTTATCACGCCTTTCTTACCCTATATTCAAAAGTAATCCGCCCAAACTCCGAGGAAATCTGTAATTTTGCCCGGAAACTAACAATCTTCAACTCTCATATCATCAAAATCATGGCAAACAATCCCGAATTTAAGTATGCCCCCATGTTCCAAACGGGCAAAGATGAAACGGAATACTATCTCCTCACGAAGGACTACGTGAGCGTCGGAGACTTTGAAGGACACCCCATCCTCAAAGTGCAGCCCGAAGCGCTCACCATGATGACCAACCAGGCATTCCGCGACGTGAACTTCCTGCTCCGCCGAGCACACAACGAGCAAGTGGCATCCATCCTCTCCGACCCGGAAGCCTCCGACAACGACAAATATGTCGCACTCACCTTCCTGCGCAACGCCGAAACCGCTGCAAAAGGTAAACTCCCCCTCTGTCAGGACACCGGCACCGCCATCATCCACGGCGAAAAGGGACAGCAGGTCTGGACAGGCTTCTGCGACGAAGAAGCCATCGCGAAAGGCGTCTATAAAACCTACACCGAAGAAAACCTGCGCTACTCGCAGAACGCTCCCCTCTCCATGTATGAGGAAGTGAACACGCGCTGCAACCTTCCCGCACAAATCGACATCGAGGCCACCGAAGGAATGGAATATCATTTCCTCTGCGTCACCAAAGGCGGCGGCTCTGCCAACAAGACCTATCTCTACCAAGAGACCAAGGCGATTCTGAACCCGAAAACGCTCGTACCCTTCCTCGTCGATAAGATGAAGAGCCTCGGAACGGCTGCCTGCCCGCCCTATCACATCGCCTTCGTCATCGGCGGAACCTCAGCCGAGAAGAACCTGCTGACCGTGAAATTGGCTTCGACTCACTACTATGACAACCTGCCCACCACCGGCGACGAAACGGGACGCGCCTTCCGCGACGTGGAACTCGAGAAACTCTTGCTCGAAGAAGCACGCAAGATTGGACTGGGTGCTCAGTTCGGCGGAAAAGCCTTTGCCCACGACGTGCGCGTCATCCGTCTCCCCCGCCACGGCGCAAGTTGCCCCGTCGGACTCGGAGTGAGCTGCTCGGCAGACCGCAACATCAAGTGCAAAATCAACAAGGACGGTGTCTGGATTGAGAAAATGGACGACAACCCCGCCTCGCTCATCCCCGAAGAACTGCGTCAGGCAGGCGAAGGAAACGCCGTGAAGATTGACCTCAACCTCCCCATGAGCGAAATCTGCAAAAAACTTTCCAAACATCCCGTCGCCACCCGCGTCAGCCTCAACGGCACCATCATCGTGGCGCGCGACATCGCCCACGCCAAACTCAAAGAACGCCTCGACCGCGGCGAAGACCTGCCCGACTACATCAAGAACCATCCCGTGCTCTATGCCGGACCTGCCAAAACGCCCGCCGGAATGCCTTGCGGTTCCATGGGACCGACCACTGCCAACCGCATGGACCCCTACGTGGATCTCTTCCAGAGCCACGGCGGTTCCATGGTGATGATTGCCAAGGGCAACCGCACGCAACAGGTGACCGACGCTTGCAAGAAACACGGCGGCTTCTACCTCGGCTCCATCGGCGGTCCTGCAGCCATCCTCTCCCAGCAGAACATCAAGAGCATCGAATGCGTTGAATACCCCGAACTCGGCATGGAAGCCGTTTGGAAAATCCAAGTGGAGGACTTCCCCGCCTTCATCCTCGTGGACGACAAGGGCAACGACTTCTTCCAAAAGATTCTCCCCGGAGGATTCGGACATTAATATATATAATAACCCGTTGGCGGAATTAAAAACCACCTAATTTACTGATTTATATCATGCTTAAA
>JBJEAG010000308.1:0-1512 GCA_051868855.1 Alloprevotella sp.
TGAAAAAGACAGCAACCACTTCCCGCAAAAGAGCCGTCGCTGAACGCAAGCCCAAACTCAAAATCTTGCGCGACGACTGCTGGCTGGAGCCTTTTGCTCCAGCCATCGAAGGACGGCACAACCATGCACAAGAAAAAATCGACCGATTGACCAAAGGAACCGGAGACCTCGTGGATTTCTCCGGCGGACACCTCTACTTCGGTCTGCACCGCACACCGCGGCAATGGGTGCTCCGCGAATGGGCACCGAATGCCACGGACATCTATCTCATCGGCGACTTCTCCAACTGGAAAGAAGAGGAGACCTATCGCTTCAAACGCATCCCCGGCACTGAAAACTGGGAACTGAAACTGCCCTCCAAAGCCCTCCATCACCTTGACCTCTACAAACTTTCCATGCACTGGAAAGGCGGACAGGGGGAGCGTGTTCCCGCCTACGCTCGTCGAGTCGTGCAGGATGAGACCACCAAAATCTTCTCCGCACAGGTTTGGGCACCGGCTGAACCCTACGAATGGAAATCACGCAAAATCTTCAAGCCGAAACGTGAGCCGCTCTTGATTTATGAATGCCACATCGGCATGGCGCAAGACGCTGAAAAAGTGGGCTCCTACGAAGAGTTCCGTCTCAACGTTCTGCCCCGCGTCATTGCCGACGGCTACAACTGCCTGCAAATTATGGCGATTGCGGAGCACCCGTACTACGGCAGTTTCGGCTATCACGTAAGTTCTTTCTTTGCGCCATCCAGCCGTTTCGGCACGCCCGACGAACTGAAACATCTCATTGACGACGCCCACAGTGCGGGTCTCGCCGTCATCATGGACCTCGTTCACAGCCACGCCGTGAAGAACGAAGCCGAAGGTCTCGGAAACTATGCCGGCGACCCGAACCAGTTCTTCTATCCCGGCGGACGTCGCGAGCACTCTGCCTGGGACAGCCTCTGCTTCGACTATGGCAAGGACTCCGTCGTGCACTTCCTGCTCTCCAACTGCCGCTACTGGCTCGAAGAGTTCCGCTTCGATGGTTTCCGTTTCGACGGCGTGACCTCCATGCTCTACTATAGTCACGGACTCGGAGAAGCCTTCACCTGCTACGGCGACTACTTCAACGGACACCAGGACGACAACGCGATTTGCTATCTCACGCTTGCCAACGTCCTCATCCACCAAGTGAATCCTCGCGCCATCACGATTGCAGAGGAAGTCAGCGGCATGCCCGGCTTGGCAGCACCGTTTGCCAACGGCGGCTACGGCTTTGACTATCGCATGGCGATGAACATTCCCGACTATTGGATTAAGACCATCAAGGAACTCCGCGATGAGGATTGGAAACCTTCCTCCATTTTCTGGGAAATCACCAACCGTCGTCCCGACGAAAAGACCATTTCCTACTGCGAAAGCCACGACCAAGCTCTCGTTGGCGACAAGACCATCATCTTCCGCCTCATCGATGCCGACATGTATTGGCACTTCCGCAAAGGCGACGAGAACGGAACGGTTCATCGCGGCATTGCCC
>JBJEAG010000309.1:0-7108 GCA_051868855.1 Alloprevotella sp.
TGCAACCTGCAAAACCCCTGCAAAACCATTGCAAAACCATTGCAAAACCATTGCAGAAACCTTGTCCAAACCTTGTCCAAACCTTGCCCAAACCTTGCCGAAGGGCCGGCAAAGGTTTACATGAAGAAAGTCATCACCACGACACACCTTATTATATATTATTGCTGTTCGGTAAAAGTTTGGCAGTTGTTATTGTCCGGATGGCGAGGGGGACTTGTCTGCTGCAAGCATCAACGTATTCAATTCATTAAGACCGTTTACCGGACAGCAATATTTTCCTAATCATTGTACTCTCGCGTACGGCGTGGCAATACTTCTGCACGCCGACTCGTCATTTCTACGCGCCGATTCGTCACTTACCGCCGTGCCGCGGTAACATTACCGCCGTGCCGCGGTAACATTACCGCCGTGCCGCGGCATGTTTACCGCCGTGCCGCGGTAAGTGACGACTCCCAAGAAAGAAGTATTGCCACCCAAGGAAAGAGTGACGAAGGTCTAAGGGGAAAGTGACGGAGTGCCGACTGAAATCGGCGATTCGCCACCGCGGCTGTTCGCCACGCGCCGCGGGAAACGACCCTAAAGTCTGCGCGTTCATCCCCAAAGATAAGGAATCTGTCAAAAAGTGAAACAATTTAACAGTTTCGGAAGAAACGTTTTGACCACAATCAAGTAGTTTTGTACCGAAAATCAAGGCTTTGCCGTGCCACTTTGGCATTGACGTGCGAGCCGGCATCCTCAAATACTTTGGAGCATAGAACAATATAATTCATACTTTTTCAACTTTCAACAACATGAAACACGATCTACGAAGATTGTGGCTGTGGATGCTTTCCATCGTCATCCCCGCTTTGGGAATGGCGCAGGTGGACGGCACCGTCACAGTCACAGGGTCCCTCACGGACGGCAGCGTGACCATTGAGAATGGTTACGTCTCGCGAACTTTCAACCTCACCGACAGCAAACTCACGCCGGGAGCAATTGTGAACAAACGCATCTCCGAGGGAACTTTCACTCCTTCCGAGGGAAGCGAAGAGTTCAAAATCAAAACCTTGGTCAATGACGACCTGACGGTGATTAACGGTCTCCTCGACCGCTCCGCGTGGACAGTCACCGTGGACGGCTGGGCGAACGACGGTAGCACAGGAAGCCCCGCTGCCATCACTGACGGCGATGCAACCACCTACTGGCACTCTTGGTTCAACGGAGGCGGCGGTTCCGGCAGCGGTGCTGCGGGCGGCACTTCTGCCCCTCACTGGATTAGCATTGACCTCGGCTCGGAGCAGCAGGTGGCAAGTTTTGCCTATCAGCCCCGAAACCACAGCAACGGACCGGCGATAAACGGCATGGCACGCGGCTACACCATTCAGACCAGCACCGACGGCACAACGTGGACCGACGTTTGCAGCAGTTTCATGCCCTGGCGGGACTGCCCGATTTGGGTGAATCTGCCCGAGGTGCTGACCACGCGCTACTTCCGCTTTGCCATCACCTCGGCTCACAACGGCAGTACCCATGCCAACTGCGCCGAGTTCTATCTCTCCTCCGAGAAGCAGGTCGGCGCCCACCTCATGCCGTTGGACATCAGCGATGCCTCCGTCACCGGCTCCTCGTGGTGTGCCGACGGACAAAGCAACGCGAGCCTCAGTTTCCTCGTGGACGGAAAAGACCAAACCTATTGGCACTCCTGATACAGCGGTCAAACCACCGGATCCGGAGACGGCACCGCCGCAGTGCCCCACACGCTGACCTTCGACCTCGGCTCCGCCAAGACGTTCAAGAGTTTCGGTTGGAGAACGCGCTGGAACGCTGACAACGGTCGCATCAAGGAATATAAACTCGAAATCTCCACCGACGAACTCGCCGTGGACGACGAGAGCAAGGTCTGGACGCAGATTGCTTCGGGCACTGCCACCTACGAAGGTCGCGAACCGAAATGGTTCATGCTCGACCAAGCCTACACCGCACAGTATGTTCGTCTGACGGAAATCTCCAACGTCGCCGGCAACAACTACGGTTGCGCCGCCGAATTCTATCTCAGCGAGCAGGAATATGTCACTCCCTCCACCGACTTTGAAGGCTTCACCGCCTCGCAGATGACCGTGGCGAGCGTCAGCACCGAGGACCTCGAAGAAGGCGGCAAGCAGGTGACCTTCACGATGGAGCCCTACACCTTCAAAGACCCCTTGAACTTCGCCGTCTCCACTTGGAACGTCAGCATGGTGGTGAAGATGAAGGACGGTGAACACTTCATGAAGAAATATCTGCAAGTTCAGGCTGCCGACGCCAACGCCAAAGCCACCGCCATCGACTACATCGAAACGGAATGCCTCGGCACGGCGGACGTGGCTGACGACCACAAATGGACGCGCGACGCTTCGCAAGGCGGCGTCGGCGGCATGTCGGGCTACACGCTCACACTCGGTCAGCCCGTCTATGTCGAAGGCATGTTCTTCGGCTCGGAGTTCCCGCAGGCTGAGAACATGATTGAGGAGGAGAACGCCTACACTTCCCGCTACTATGTCGGCAAGACCATACCTTATATATATGCCACCCACAAGGGGCAGGACCTGACGACCGACTTCAACGGCTTGCAAGACGCCGACGTGGACAAGGACGCCGTCTTCGAGACCTGGGCGAACGTGACCGGCGCCGGCTCCTCTGCCACCGACCTCGACATGCTTCGCTCGGACTTCTACTCCTACATCGAAGGCATCGCGAAGCCGACGAAACTGAGAATGCAGTATAACTCTTGGTATGACTGGATGATGCTCATCACGGAAGAGCGCATCAACAAATCCTTCAAAGAGATGGAGCGCGGCTTCAGCCAGCACGGTCTCCGCCCGATGGACTCCTACGTCGTGGATGACGGATGGAACAGCTACGGCGTCAGCGACACCGACCGCTCGGGCAGCACCGCCAACCAGACGGGCTTCTGGGAGTTCAACGACAAGTTCCCCAACGGACTCGGCGGCGCCAGCAAGATTGCGAGAATGTATGGCTCGGGCTTCGGCATCTGGCTCGGTCCGCGCGGCGGCTACAACTTCAACGCCGCTTGGGGCAACCTGCTCCAGAACTCGGGCTACGGCACCGCCAGCAACGGCGAAGCTGCCACCGGCGACTTCGTCTATATCGCCAAACTGAAGGAGTTCTTCACCGAGAACCAAACGAACTACGGCGTGAACTATTGGAAACTCGACGGCTTCGCCACCTCGCAGGGTGCCGCCAAAGCCACCGACGAGAAACACCCCGTGGCGCGCTACATCCGTGGCGGAAAAAACGGCAACTACTATTTCACCGAGCACTGGGAACGCTGGTACAACGCCCTCGCGGCAATGTATGAAACGACACCGGAACTCTGGCTGAACCTCACCTGCTACGTGAACCCCTCGCCTTGGATTCTCCAATTCTGCAACACGGTCTGGATGCAGAACTCCAACGACATGTACCGCACCATCGTTGACAGCAGAAGCCGCGAGTTGGACAAGCAACTTTCCTACCGCGACGACCGCTACTACGCCTTCACCAACACGCAGCAACTCCAGTTCCCGCTGAACCACGTCTTCAACCACGACCCCATCTACGGTCAGACGGACTGCATGAGTGCCGGCGCCATGAACGACAACGAGTTCAGAGCCTATCTCTACATGATGGCGACGCGCGGCACGGCGTTCTGGGAAATGCTCTACTCCTACAACATGATGAACGAAGGCAACAAGTGGATGATTAACGCCGAAGCCTTGAACTTCGTGGAGAAAAACTATGACATTCTCCGCCATGCGATTTACTACGGCAGCACGCCGACCGCCGCCGAACCCTACGGCTACTCTTGCTGGAAGGAAGACGGCACGGGCAAGGTGGAAGGCATCGTTTCCTTCCGCAACCCGAGCAACAGCGAAAAGACCTGCGCCTTCACGCTGAACCGAAGCGTGGGCGTGCCGACGGCGGCTTCCGCCCTCAAGGCTTCGCTCGTCATGGAATATTCCGGAACTTACACCAACGACAACCTCTCCGACGTCAGTGCGCTGACCGCCGACAATGCCGACAGCGGTTCCTACGGCTTCGGCGACACCTACTCCGTCACGCTGAAGGCAGGCGAAATCCGCCTCGTGCGCTTCAGTTCCGAAGCCGACGCCACGGCGGCTGCCATCTACTCCGCCCGTGCCCTTTCCAACAGCACGGTGGAGGTGAAGTTCGACGAGCCCGTGGTGGCTGACGCCTCACAGTTTGCGCTCTATCAGGGCGACACGAAAGTGGCTGACGCCGCAAGCGTCACCACCGGCGCGGACTATCGCACGCTTTCGCTCGCCTTCGCCACCGGCGTGACGCTCTCCGCCGACCTGCCCTACACCATCCGCGTGAACGGCACGAAGGACTGGGTGGGCAACGCCACGACTGCCACGTCCAACGCCTTCTACACCGTGACCGACGGCGTGATTGTCTCCGTCGATGCTGCCGCCGACCTCGCCGCCGTACCGGCTTCGACCGAAGAAATCAACGCCAACATCCCGATGCACACCCTCACCGCTGCCACCGCCCCGACCAACCAAGGACAGTTCATCGGCAAGGCTCCGTTCAACGTCAGCCTCCTCGTGAACACCTCGGAGACCGATGCCGCCCTCGTGACTGCGGGCAGTTCCTTCTCGCTGAAACTGGTCGGCGGAAAGCCTGTCTTCACCGTGGGTTCGGTGGAATGTGCGGGCGACACCGCCGTCACTGCGGGAACGCCGGTCATGCTGTCCTGCTCTCGCGAAATGAACGGCATGCTGAAAATCTATCTGAACGGACAACTCCAGAAGACGACCTACGATGCCGCCAATCTGAACGAGGACCTCGCCGGTGCTGCCCTCTCGCTGGGCGAGGACGGAAAGAGCGTCACGCTCGGACAGTTCAAACTCCGCACGGTCATTCCTGCCTACGATGCGGAATACTCGACCTACAAAGAAACGCTCGTGGGCTACGGCGATGAAATTGCCGCCGCCGTAGCCGAGGCGCAAGCCGCCCTCGACAAAACGGGAGTGGGCTATCCGACTGCCACGCCGCGAACCACACTGAACGAAGCCATCACGACGGCTCAGGAAGGCAGCGTCTATTTCACTTCGACCTACACCAACCTGCAAACTGCCATCGCAAACTTCTATGCCTCCACCGACGTCAATATGCCGGAGGACGGCCACGCCTACACGCTGACGCTGAAACATGGCGACGGCACGCTGCGCTACTTCTACTATGACGCCGACGCCGACGCCGAGACGCCGTCGCCTGCCACGAAGACCGCCGTGCGCACCGAAGAGACCGTGCTGCCCTCCTCCGCCACCTGGGTTTGCCGAAAGGTGGGCACGAAATATGCCTTTGTGAACGACGAGGGAACTTATCTGCTCTGGTTCGGCGGCAGCGGCGACGGCGCCTACGACAGCAACGTGGGCTACACCTCCGCCTACGCCTCCAACAAGAACCTCTTCCAAGTCATCAAATTCACCACGGGCAACAACGTGCAAGTGGGGAACGACTTCCTCTTCGGCACACTCGGTTTGAAAGGTACGCGAAACAGTGGCGACGCCCCCTACTTTATCATCAAGAACGACGGCAGTGGCGTGGCTTCGTCTCTGGCATTCGTCGATAAGTCCGGCAACAACTACCGCACCTCCGCCATCATGATTGAGGAGGTTGCCTATCCGAACCTCGTCTCCCTGCGTCAGCCGGCAAAGACGGACGGACGGATTTATGCTTCGCTCGCCCTGCCCTTCAGTTCGGTCGTGCCCGAAGGTCTCACCGCCTACCACGCCACACTGAACTCGAACTCCTCCGGCACCTATCTCCAACTCGCAGCCCTCGACGGCGGCATCGTGCCCGCCGGTCTGCCCGTCGTGCTCCGCAAAGAGGGAACTGCCACGGAAGAGGCAAGATTCCTGCCCGTCACCGACGAGACCGTGCCCACCGACCTCGAAGCCTCAGCCCTCTCCGCTGTCTTCAAGACCACCGCACGCAACACGGACGCCACGACCTACGTGCTCAGCGGCGCCTTCTCCACCGGAATCGGCTTCTATCCCTACACCGCCGACGACCTGCCGACCTACAAAGCCTATTTGGAGATTGGAGCGACAGAGGCAACGGGACTCCGCGCCGTCTTCTTCGACGCAGATGAACTGACCGGCGTGGGCAACGTGACGCTCGGCGAACAGGGAAGCACGACCGTCGTGGACCTCTCGGGACGCCGACTGACGAAACCCGCCGGAAAGGGCGTCTATATCCAAAACGGAAAAAAGTTTATTGTGAGATAATAGATATTGTGAGATAATAGCGTCATGAACACGATTGGTGAACCGATTCGCAGAAGCGTCATGAAGCAAGACAAAGCAAAAATCTTATGAAAAAGAAATATATCACTCCTCGCACCACGATGATTCCGTTCACTCCGTCGCGTGTGCTCGCCACCTCCTCCGACGATATCCCCGTAGTGCCGGAGGACGGAAGCGGCAGCAACGTCGTGGACAACAGCGGCGGCGCCTGGTCCACCGGACGCAACAAGACCGAACACCCGATTTGGCATTGAGCCAACGCAGTGTTTGACCTCCCCAAGAAGTGCGGCTCCTCGCCGCACTTCTTTGTTTGTCCGAGCGTGCAGGGCGGTGGCAGGACGCGACAACAGCAATGTAGGAGGTGCAGTGTCCCACTGCACACAGCCACCGTTTCGTTCCCGACTGTAGCCACGTGCAGGGCGGACGCGATGAATCGCGTCCCTACCCGCAATCATCACTTTTTCGACAATAACGACGCGGGTAAATGATTGGGAAACAAATATTTTGAGGGCGGTCAGCATGTAGGGACGCGATTCATCGCGTCCGCGCCACCGAGGGCTGCGAATAACCGACTGACGCATACAGGTGACCTCCCTCTTATTCTTTTTGCGACGCCAAAAACTACGTTCCTACGTGCCGACTTGTCACTTCTGCACGCCGACTTGTCACTCCTGCACGCCGATTCGTTACTTACCGCCCAACGGGCGGCATGTTTACCGTCCAACGGGCGGTAAGTTTACCGCTCAACGGGCGGCATGTTTACCGCTCAACGGGCGGTAAGTAACGACTCCCAAGGAAAGAGTGTTGCCACC
>JBJEAG010000310.1:0-7095 GCA_051868855.1 Alloprevotella sp.
TATGCAATTCCGTTGCATATTTTCAAAGAGCGGAATTAACATCTTTAACTTCTCGGAAGACTTTTCGGAGGCGTAGTTTCCACTTTCTACTGAAAAGTTTTTCCTACGTTTTGACTCAATTTTTTGAGCCGGAAGAAAATTGAAATTTTCAAGGGAGAAATTTTTCCGAAAGTTTGGATTTTCGAGGCAAAATCAAAGGAAAAGAGAAAGAGATAAGGGAGGAGCGGCGCTCCTCCCTTATCTCTTCACAAATATACAAAATAAAATCGCCGAAAGCAAGAAGTGTTAAATTGCATATTTCCTGCATATATGCAATTTTCAGTGATTATATGCAATTCTGCGGCAAGTTATATGCAATTCTGCGGTATTTGTTGCAATCGGTGGCGCGGACGCGACGAATCGCGTCCCTACCTGCTGACCGTTTTTAAAACATCTGTCTCCCAATCATTTACTCGCGTCGCCATCATCAAAAAAACATGGTTGCGAGTAGGGACGCGATTCATCGCGTCCGCCCTGCACGTGGCTACGGTCGGCAACGTAACGGTGGCTGTGTGCAGTGGGGACACTGCACCTCCTATATTTCCGTCATCGTCTCTCTGCTTCCACCACGCGGAAATGCTCGCAAGAGGAAAAGGAAGTAACTAAAACGCGGTAATAACTTAATAATTATGAAAACGGAGAGGCAAACCTCGCGCTCTTGCAGGCGACTGAACGAAAAGTGACTAACTTTGCCCACAAACAGATGCTAAATTCGCACGAACAAACAAAGTGCTCGCACAAACAGATGCTAAATTCGCACGAACAAACAGACCTCAGACACGAACAAACATTTCTTTCACACTAATCTAATCTCTGCAAAAATGAAAAAGCTGGCGATTCTCTTTCTCGGACTGTGCACCGCTACGCTTCAAAGCTCAGCGCAGGACGACGTATATTTTGTTTCATCAAAAAAGAAGGCGAAAACGCAAAAAACACCCGGTAAATCGGTCGTGCTTCCCTTGAATGACACAACCTCCATCGGGCGCTCGACGGTCACGCCTCTCACCACCGATTCCGTTTTCGTCACGGAAGACTGGACCACGCCCTACAAAAAGGGCATGAGAGACGTGGACGAGTATAATCGTCGCGGCAAAAAATCCGTCGCCACGGAGACTGCCGACACGCTCTCGCCCTACGAGCAGGGCTATGCGGAGGGATACGAGGACGGACTCTATACCTCCCGCATCGTGCGCTTCTATGCCCCGCGCCCCGGCGTCTATGTCAGCAGTCCTTTCTATTGGGACTATTATGACTATGCCTACGACCCGTGGTACTATGGCTACGGAAGTTGGGCGTTTGGTTACCACTGGGACGGCTGGTGGGGATGGGGTTCTTGGTATGGTTACCGTCCTTACTACTCTTGGGGATGGTACGACCCCTTCTGGTGCCCTCCGTATCATCATCACTACTGGACGGCGGTGCCCGCTACGGGACCGACCTATCGCTACGGTAACTCCCATCGTCCCTTCTCGCCGACCGCTTCCCGCCCGAGCCGATACGCGACCGCCGCTCGCCCCTCCCGCGACGCCTCAGCCTCCCGCAACGGTTTAGGATTCACCCGTTCGGCACGTCCCTCTCAGCGTTCGACTTCCACGACCTCGCCTTCGAAAACCACCTCTCCCTCGCGCTCCACGCGCTGGAACTCGGAACGCACCACGCAACCTTCCACCCGTTCCTACGACAATGGAGGTTCCCGCAGCAACATGGGCGGCAGTTTCCGCTCCTCGGGATTCACGGGCGGCAGTCGGGGAGGCTTCACCGGCGGTGCCCGTGGAGGCAGACGCTGAAAGAGGCTCTGAAGATGATGGTGTGGCTCAGAGAACCATCCTGAAGCAAGACCCATTTGCCCCATATTCCTCACAGAAAAAACACTTCACACTCGGGCGAGAACGACACGCCCCACAAACAACTTGAATCATGCTGAAAAAATGTTTTTCTCTCGCTGCAGGCGCCCTGCTCTGCGGAACGCTGCAAGCACAAGACATCTATAAAGTGGAAACTTTTTCGGGAACGGACCTCAACGGTACGGCGCGCTTCGTCGGAATGGGCGGCGCGATGAACGCACTCGGCGCAGACCTCTCCACAATGGGAAGCAATCCCGCCGGCATCGGTATGTTCCGAAAAAGCGACGCTTCGTTGAGCGCCAGTTGCATTTCGCAACCCAACGCTAAGCTTTCAATGGACATCAACAAAGTCAGAGGAAGCTTCGACCAAGCAGGCTTCGTCTATTCGATGAGGATGCCCGACGGCGGTAAGTTCAAATTCGTCAATTTCGGATTTAACTATCAGAAACGCCGCAACCTGAAAAACTATTCCGAAGTCCTCGGGGGCGAAACCGCAGGCTGGTCGCAGACCGACGTCTTCCGTCAACTTTCCAACGGCTTTGACCTCAGCAACGACAGAGACCGAGACAACATGCTCCCCATCGTCAATGCTGCCTACGATGCGCAACTTTCCAATCTTCAAAACGTTGATCTCGACGGCGAGACTTATCGTTTCAACGGCGCGAATGACTATAATTATCAACGTGTCACCTGGGGCGGAATCCAACAGTACGACTTCAACATCTCTTTCAACTGGAACGACCGCTTCTATGGCGGACTGACGTTCGGCATCTATAACGTGAACATGCACTCCTCGCTCTACTATGACGAAGGTCTCCTCTTCCAACATCCCGGTAACGGAAGTGTCATCGTGGATGGAGCAGGTAATTTGCCCTACTATTACTCCTATCAGGACGAAGCCATTAACGGCACGGGCTTCGACTTTAAACTCGGCGTGATTGCCCGCCCGTTTGAGGACTCTTCTTTCCGCATCGGCTTCTCCGTCTCGACACCTATCTTCTACGACCTGACGCAAGAGAGCAGCATCTATTTCAACTCGCCCTTCGCACTGGAAAGCAACCCGCAGAGTCCGAACTATCGTCCCTACGCCTACTCATCCAATCCCTCCGAATACTCTGAGTCTGACTTCTACACGGGCGGTTTCGACTATCGCATCCGCACTCCCTGGAAAGTGAACCTCAGCCTTGCCGGCACGGTGGGCGACTTCCTCGCTATTGATGGCGAATATGAGGCAACGTTCTACAAGAGCGCGTCTGTTGGCTACCCCGACTTTGACTACTACGGCTATGCCGACGGCAGCACAAGCAACGACCGCTGGATTAACAAGGACATTGACAACTACATGCAAACGAGCCACACGCTGCGTCTCGGCGTCGAGGCAAAATTTGCCGACATCATGTATGCCCGCGCAGGCTACAACTTCGTCTCCTCGCCCTTCAAGAAGAACGCGTTCCTCGACCTCTTCACGCCGAGTCCTAACTACTACGGCAGAACCAATACGGACTATCTCAACCTCGGCGACACGCAGCGCGTCACCCTCGGTCTCGGCTGCCGCAGCAAACACTTCTACGGCGACATCGCCTATCAGTATCAACGCCAGCGCGGAGACCTCTACGCCTTCAACTACTTTGAAGGAAACACCGTGCAGCCCAACTATCTCCCCGCTCAGAACGTGAAACTCGACCGCCATCAGGTGCTCTTCACCGTGGGATATAAGTTCTGAATCTTTGATTCCGTGCTGACACATTCTTTGATTCCGTGCTGACACCTTATTATATATAGTATATTTCAGTTTAAACCTAAAGACTTTTCCATTTCAATGAAATCCATCTTCCTCACCCTTCTTTCTCTGGGTCTTCTCACCGCGTGCTCTTCCTCCCGTTCCGCCTATTCGCTCGGCGGAGAGTGGGATGTCGTGAATCTCTCCGGCACCGCCATCACGCCCGACGCGGAGAACACGCCTTGGCTCGGTTTCGACCTGAACGAAGGTAAAATCTACGGCTACACCGGATGCAACCGCCTCAACGGCGGACTCGACGCCAAAGCCCTCTTCGACGGAAAAGCAAGTTTCGACCGCCTCGCCATGACGCAAAGAATCTGCCCCGAAGGTCGCTACGAACAAAACTTCGTCGCCGCACTCGCAAAAGTCACGGGAGCGAAAACCGAAAAGAACGAAATCAAACTCCTCGACAAAGAAGGAAAAGAAGTCATGACGCTCAAAAAGCGAAAATAATCACCTCCACTCAAGAAAACCTCAGCAAACAAAAGAATGGCGACAGTTGACGACAAGAAGATTATCTTCTCCATGGTCGGGCTCTCAAAGACCATCCGACAAAACAACAAGCAAGTTCTCAAAAACATCTATCTCAGCTTCTTCTACGGAGCCAAGATTGGCATCATCGGTCTGAACGGCGCGGGAAAATCCACCCTGCTGAAAATCATCGCCGGACTGGACCAGGACTACCAAGGCGAAGTTGTTTTCTCGCCGGGCTACAGTGTGGGCTATCTTCCGCAAGACCCTCACCTCGACGACGAGAAGACCGTGCGCGAAATCGTGCAGGAAGGCGTGGCTGACGTCGTGGCTGCGCTGCAGGAATATGAAGAAATCAACGCGAAGTTCGGATTGCCGGAATACTATGAAGACGAGGAGAAGATGAATGCGCTCTTCGCTCGTCAGGGAGAACTGCAGGACATCCTCGATGCCACCGACGCGTGGAACCTTGACTCCCGTCTTGACCGCGCCATGGCGGCTCTGCGCTGCCCGCCCGCCGACCGCATCGCCAAAAACCTCTCCGGAGGCGAACGACGTCGCGTCGCGCTCTGCCGACTCCTCCTTCAGAAACCCGATGTCCTCCTTCTCGACGAACCGACCAACCACCTCGACGCAGAAAGCATCGATTGGTTGGAACAACATCTCAACCGCTACGAAGGAACCGTCATTGCCGTCACCCACGACCGCTACTTCCTCGACGACGTCGCCGGATGGATTCTCGAACTCGACCGAGGCGAGGGAATCCCCTGGAAGGGCAACTATTCTTCTTGGCTGGAACAAAAGACCAAACGCCTCGAACAGGAAGAGAAGGCTGCCGGAAAACGACGCAAGACTTTGGAACGCGAACTCGAATGGGTGCGAATGGCGCCCAAAGCAAGACAAGCCAAGGGTAAAGCCCGACTTAATTCCTACGAACGCCTCTTGAGCGAAGACCAAAAGGAGAAAGAGCAGCACTTGGAGATATTCATTCCCAACGGTCCGCGCCTCGGCAACAAGGTGATTGAGGCTCACCACGTCGCAAAAGCATTCGGCGACAAAGTGCTCTACGAAGACCTCGACTTCACCCTGCCGCCTGCAGCCATCATTGGCGTCATCGGTCCCAACGGCGTCGGCAAAACCACGCTCTTCCGCCTCATCATGGGACTCGAAACGCCCGACAGCGGTACGTTTGAAACGGGCGAGACGGTGCGACTTGCCTACGTCGATCAGCAACACAAAGACATCGACCCCGAGAAGTCAGTCTATGAAGTCATCTCCGGCGGTTCGGAACTCATGCGTCTCGGCGGACGCGACGTGAACGCCCGCGCCTATCTCAGCCGCTTCAACTTCTCCGGCGCAGACCAGGAAAAGAAATGCGGCGTCCTCTCCGGCGGTGAACGCAACCGCCTGCAACTCGCCCTTGCCCTCAAACAAGAAGGCAACGTCCTACTGCTCGACGAACCGACCAACGACATTGACATCAACACCCTCCGTGCGCTGGAAGAAGGTCTTGAGGCATTCGCCGGTTGTGCCGTCATCATCAGCCATGACCGCTGGTTCCTCGACCGCATCTGCACACACATCCTCTCCTTCGAGGGCGATGGCAAAGTCTTCTTCTTCGAGGGTTCCTACACTGACTACGAGGCAAACAAAGCCAAGCGCCTCGGCATCGAAGAACCCAAACGTCAGCGCTACCGCAAGTTGGACGAATAAACAACACCTCTCCTCATGTGGAAAATCAGACTGACTCCCTTTGACCCTTTCCCGCCAACCTCGCTCCTGCGTCCCTTGTTGCTTTTGGCGGGCGGCATTTGGGTCGGCAGTCTGCTCCACACGACATTTTCTCCGCAAACGTTTTTGGCAATTGCTCTTTCGGGAGCAGTTGCCTCTTTTGCTTTCGGACACAAGAGCAAGAAGAGCGAAAAATCTCACGAAGAAAATTTCGCAAACGCAGAAAAGGAGAACAAAGGCATCGGCAAAGGGCGCGAAAGACTCGCCGCCGTCTGCGCCGCCGTGGCTTTCGTTGCTGCGGCGATTTCGCTGACCCTCCTCGCCTACTCCCGCGTGCTGTTTCCATGGTCGGAAAAGGCGGAGGTGCGGGTCGTGCAAGTCGAAAACGTGGTGAAAGAAACGGCGGACGAAATGCGCTGCGACGTCACCGTCAGGAAAGGAACGGGAGAGGGACACAAACTGCGGCTCACGCTGGAGGGAAAGCCGCGCCCGCAAGCCGGCGACCTGCTCGCCGTCCACGCCCGGGTCTCCCTGCCCGGCGAAGAGAGCAAACAGTGGAAGGGCTATCGCGACTATCTCGTTCACCACGGCATCAGCGGCATCGCCCGTGTCGGAGCCAAGCAATGGAAACGTCTGCCGGGCGAACCGCCGCTCAGTCTTCGTCACCGCGTGGAAAGACTGCGCCGCAGTCTCGCGGAAACCTATCGAGCCCACTTCGAGGCAGCCGGCGCCGCCTTCTTCGCCGCTTTGACGCTGGGCGACCGCAGCAGTCTCTCGCCCGACACCCGCGAGCTCTTCAGTCAGATGGGCGTGGCGCACGTGCTGGCGCTCTCGGGCTTGCATCTCGGCGTGCTGTTCTCCCTCTTCCGATTTTTTGTGCGCCGCGACAGAATGTCTCCGAAACTCTATCTAACGGCAGAGCTCCTTTTCTTCCTCTGCCTTTGGTTTTTCGTTTTTCTCGCCGGTGCTTCGCTCTCGCTCCAACGTGCGGCAACAATGTTCACCTTGATGCAACTCTCGCATTGGTTTCGGCGAGGCACTCAGAGCGGCGACAATCTGTGTCTCGCAGCTTTCCTCATTCTGCTCTTCTCTCCCTTCTCGCTCTTCGACCTCGGCTTCCAACTTTCCGTTCTCTCCGTCGTGGGCATCTTGGCAGGACAGCACTTTCTCTGGAGCCGCCTCGTTCTGTCGCCCTTTCACCCCTTCTATACCTTATTATATAGCAACGTT
>JBJEAG010000311.1:0-1507 GCA_051868855.1 Alloprevotella sp.
CAAAGAGACAAAGAGTCAAAGAGACAAAGAGACGAAGAGACAAAGAGTCAAAGAGTCAAAGAGACAAAGAGACAAAGAGTCAAAGAGTCAAAGAGTCAAAGAGACGAAGAGTCAAAGAGATGAAGAGACGAAGAGTCGAGAGTCAAGAGTCAATAGTATTCTGAAGACGAAGAGACAAAGAGACGAAGAGTCATTGCCGCTTGCGCGTTGCTTGAGATTATAAGAGGTTCTCCTTTATTGAATGTCCTCTCCTCAGAGGAAGCGGACGCTGCGGTGCAGGTTCTTGCCGCGCTTGCTGAAGTTGAGGTCGAGGCGATAGGCGAGCGTGATTTCGTGCTGCCCCGCGCCGAAACCGATGCCTTCGGTGTTGGCTTCGTAGGAGTAGCTGAGGTCCACGCCGTGGAAGGTGCCTCCGACAAAGCCTGTGACAGAGTGTTGCGGACTGTAGGTTACGCCGCCGTAGAGGCGTTTCCGTTCGTTTTCATAAATCAACCGCGCCGTCACGTCGGCTCGAAATTCCGTGCCATCGTAACGCAAGATGGCAGAGGGTGCTAATGTAAAAAACGACCTTTTGGGCGTAATATTGTATCCGCAAATAAAATTATATGTGCGTTCCACATTCAATTCGTTCGTTTCGCCCAGCAAAACCGTGGGGGCAGTCAGGTGCTGCGCCGCCAAACCCACGTACCAATGCTTGTGGGCATACCACACACCGGCGGAGGCATCGAACTTCGAACCGCTGAGGTCGGTGGTCGGGAAGGCAGGGTCGTTGGCATCGCCCAAATCCGCTTTCGAACCGTTCACGCTTTCGTTCAGCATGTCCGCCGAGGCACCGACGCTCATGTTCCCGCCGAAGAGTTTGAAGTGGAAGGCATACATCAGCGAAAACCTCTTGTGGGAAAACAAACCAAACTCGTCGTTCATAAAACTGGCGCCCACGCCGTGGCGCGTTTTGCCCAGTTGCAACGCAATGTCGGCTTCGGCAATCATGGTGGAACCCGCGTCCTCATAGCCCGCCGCATGGGTCTGAATCGCTCCCACGATGTTCAGTTGCGGTGTGCGTCCCGTTGCCGCCGGGTTCAGCGTAGGTTCCAGTTGCCAGTAGTGAGCAAACGCCGGGTCCTGTTGCGCCCGAACGGTGAGGGCGGCGAGCAGAACCGACAGCAGGGTCAGAAGTCGAAGTGTGGGGAATGAGCGCATGAAGTGTTGAATTCAGGTTGCGAGGCTCGCAAGAAAAATGAAAGAAAAGGAAGGCTGCGGCAGTGTCATCGGCGTGGCGTCGGCGGAAAAGGAAGGCTGCGGCATCGTCATCGGCGTGGCGTCGGCGGCAGCCGAAGAGCCGGCGGCGCGTCCTGCGGCATTCGCGCTGCCGGAGTCGGCGCGGTTGCGAGCACGGGCAAAAGTACGAAGTTTTTTTCTAACAGTTTCACTGTCTGACAGATTATCAAATGATTCCGCCCGCGGCAGTCTTCTCTTCGCCCGTTTTGCCGCTCGCCACAGACGCCAA
>JBJEAG010000312.1:0-7091 GCA_051868855.1 Alloprevotella sp.
GCTCTTAACGCCCAAACCGAAAGCCTGCCACCACCTTCTTGCAGAAGGCTCACATCCTCTTCAAGGCGATAAACCATACGATAAACACAAGACTCAAAGGGGAAAGAATGCAACAGCAGAAAGTTTATTTCATGTTTATCGCCTTGTGATGGTTGCAAAACCCGAGAGGGTGATGCTGTGGGCGTCAGAAAATCTCGGAGCTTGATTCGCAGAGTTTCTGAGGACTACAGCATCAATGGCTCGTAAGAGACATTTTGCATCAAGTACAAGGGGTGGATTTCTGTTTTTGTTTTTCCCGACTGATGCAAGGGGTTGCAGATAATCCCATAAGATTCCTTCTCATTCTGCGGAATCTGCGTGAAACAAAAATTCATGAATCAATTCGTGTCAAATTCATGAACATTCGTGTTCAAAATAAAAATATACGATTGATTCGTGTTCAAAAAAACAATTCCGCAGATTTTACGTGAGAATTTATTCCTCAACAGCAGCAGCGCCACAAATTATTTGGAGGAAGGAACGAAGGATTCGTAGGTTCCGTCGTCGAAAAACACCCGAATCTCTCTAATTTTACGAGTCGGTTTGTCAAAATTTTTCACATTTTGATGGGCGTATGCACGAGACCGCGAATCGTAGGAATTTTCGCGCGACATTTCCATCGTCTTTTGGGGCTGCTGACCTCGCATTTCGTGACCCGAAACACGTTCCTCGGGGAACAAAGAAAGGGGCTGGGCGGAGGGGGTTAAATCTGCCTCATTCGACTGGGACGTTTCAGTCGATTCTCCCTCGGGCGACTTTGTCATCATCTCGCCTTCACCGAACATCAACCAGTTGACATTTATCTCCGGAAAAGCACGGTGAATGGCAGTCACATGGTTTCCCGTGGGGTTGGTTCTTCCGGTAAAAATACTTGACAAAGAGGCGGGGGAGATTCCCAAGGCGGACGCAAAGTCCTGCTGCGACATTTTGGCGTAGTCCATCACGCTGCGGATTCTTTCTTTCATGACGAAAACGAATAAAAAAAGGAAGATTTTTGATGCTAAAGAAAAGAAGAGGGTCGGAAAAATAGAACAATTTTTGGACTTCTTCCCGAGGTGCTCTTTCCAAACCTCCCTCCGAAAAAGAAACGGGAAAGAAGAAGGAAAGAAGACATCGAACGGAGACGCTCGAAAAAGATGCGAAGCAAACACAACTTGAAGCGCTCCGACCGTGACCTGTCTCTGAAAAAGGCTAAAACGCCTCATTTTTGACGTTACAAAGGTAAATACTTATCCGAAGTCTCGCAACACAAAAGTAATTTATCTTTCAAAATCGAAGAAAAATTTAGAAATTAAGATTTGTATATCAAGATTTTTACAAACGAAGATTTTCTATCTCGGAATTTAGGTTTACAAACTAAAAGGTGAATTTAAAACATCCTCTCTTACTTTGATAAAAACATGCATAACGTTGGTTTTCAGTAGAGTTAAAAGCGTAATTACAACATAATACAACCTTTGGAAATCTATATGCAGAAAATATTCCCTTCATTTTCCCATTTTACTTGCCTAAAACAGCATAAATTGTGATATTCTGAGGTTTATAAACTGAATGAGACACTGAATATTTATTCTTTTACAAAATCAAAACACATTTCTCAATTTGCATTCCGAGATATTTTGATTTGTGTATTCAAAACTGAATCGCAAGGGATTAGATTTTGATTTGCGTTTGTAGTTTGCATCTGCAAACAAGGAGGTGTTTCGTTTTGTTTTCTAAATGCAAATATTTCCTTAATGTGAATTTCGCGTTTTCGGGAAGGGCAAAAATTTGAACGATTCGCGCCGAGACGGGCAGAAGGACGGCGAGAAGCGTTCGTTGAAATCTCAAAAGGGCGTTTTTGAGAGAAACTATTATTTTATAATGACTTACATGCAAAATACTATGTCACGAGAAAGGAGCATCCAGAGCGAGAAAGGGCGAAAATGCGCCGTTTGGGCGGGGTTTCAGCCTCTCCAAACGGCGCGAGAAGCACCGTTTTGGGGCTGAGATCAAGAAAAAAGGGCATTTTGGGGCAATTTTTGACCTATTTTCTCCGTTTTTTCGTCCAAAAAGAATGGCGAGTAGGATTTGCGGAGCGTTTGCATGGTCAAAAAAGACGGCATCCCGCTGCTCCGAGAGACGGAAAACGGACGCCGCGCCGATTCTCCGGAAGCCTCAGGAAGGAAGAAAAATGGAGCGGAAGAAGAGTTTGGACAGATTTCGCGAGCAAAGAGAAAATTGGTGTTTAGGAAAAATAGAACAATTTTGGACTTTTCGCCGCCTCTTCCCCACCCGTCTCCGCCGATGCTCCGTGAATCGCGTAAAAACAAACAAAAGAGAAGGCGCAACCCGCTGTCGAAACAGTGAGTCGCGCCTCCGTTTTATCGTCTTGGACAAGATTTACGCACTTTTTAGATTGCGAAAAATATTGACAAAATCAGTGGAGAATGTAGTACAAAAGTTCCTTCATCAAATCGCCGTTGGAAGTATTCGAATTCCCCACCCCTTTGCTCCTTGCATCCGTTCTCCGAATCTCAGAAAGGATGTACATCACTTTCACGCCGGAGTACATTTTCATGGCAGGAAGAACGTTTCTTCGAACCTGCCATTCCGTGGCTCCGACCCACTGTGCGATGCCTCGTTCCGACTTCTCCGGCGCATAGTATGCAAGCATCAGTGTGGAGAAGAATTTGAAGAGCGAAGGAAGCACCTTTTGGATGGGGTTTTCCTTGGGATTATTGTCAAAATATTTCGCAATTTGGTTCACCTTCAGCACGTCTTTTTTTCCGATGGCATCCTGCAGTTCTAAAATATTGAAGTTTTTGGAGATTCCAATGTGGGTGGTGACGAGTTCCGGCGTGACGATTTTTCTGTCTTGAGGCAGGGAAAGGATGAGTTTGTCCAGTTCACTCGCCAGTCGCTGAAGGTCTGCGCCGACAAATTCCGCCAGCATTTCCGCCGCGCCGGGTGCTGTGGTGGCACCGTGGCTTTGCAGATAGTTCTTGATGAAGGCAGGAAGTTGGCTGTCGTAGAGTTTTTTCGACTCGAAGAGCACACCCTTTTCTTTGATGAGTTTGACGACTTTCAAACGCTGGTCAATGGTGCCGTTTTTGTGGCAGAAGACCAAAATTGTTGAGGGCTGCATCTGGCGAAAATAGAACTCCAGTCGCTCAAGGTGCTGAAGATTCTGCGCCTCTTTGACGACAATCACGACGTGTTGCGCGCCCATCGGATAGGCCTTGGCAGCGGTGATGACAGTGTCAATGTCAGTCTCCGCGCCGAAGAAGGTGAGCAAATTGAAATCACGCTCTTCCGGACGCAATAGGGCATCGACAAGCATGTCCGTGATGCGGTCAATATAATATGCCTCATCGCCCATGAGATAATAGACAGGCTTGAACTGTCCCGCCTTGATTTCCTTGGCAATCTCCTCGAAGGAGACGCCGGCAGTTTTCTTTTTGTCAGTGTAGGAATAAGCAGCCATCACCATTCATATTTCAAGTGTCTCACAGTCTTTCTTTCGCCGAGAATGAGTCTCATGCACTCGATTCCCAGGGCAACGTGGGTGGCGGCGTAGGTTCGCGTCACCTTCTCGTCGCCCGCCTCCGTTTTGATTCCCTCCGGCACCATGGGATTGTCGGAAACGAGAAGCAGTGCGCCGGTGGGAATGTGGTTGAAGAAGCCGCAGGTGAAAAGCGTCGCGGTCTCCATATCGACTGCCATGGCGCGAGTGGAACGAAGATAGTTTTTGAACGTCTCGTCGTGTTCCCAGACGCGGCGGTTGGTCGTATAGACCGTGCCCGTCCAATAGTCCAGTCCATTGTCGCGGAGAGCGGTGGAGACGGCACGTTGGAGCATGAACGCCGGGAGGGAGGGCACTTCGGGCGGGAAATAGTCGTTCGACGTTCCCTCGCCACGGATGCCCGCCAGCGGGAGGATGTAGTCGCCAATTTTTGTTTTGTCGGAGATGCCTCCGCATTTGCCGAGGAAGAGACAGGCTTTGGGATGGATGGCGCTCAGTAGGTCCATGATGAGGGCGGCATTGGGGCTTCCCATACCGAAGTTAATCATCGTGATACCGTTGGCGGTGGCGGCGCGCATGTTCGCCGAGAAACTGACCGGTTCGATGCCGCTTTGCTCGCAAAACAAATCGACATATTTGTTGAAGTTGGTCAGCAACACGACCTGTCCGAAAGAATCCAGCGGCATTTTCGTGTAGCGTTGCAGCCAATTGCCGGTGATTTCTTGTTTGGTTTTCATATAATATATGGAATATACTTTTCAATTCGTGCAAAACTACAGATATTCCCCGAGATTTTGCGCTGCAGAAAAGAAAAGTTGCCAAACGAAAAGCGTAATTTTGCACTCGACTCTCCCCCATTCCCCCTTTTTCCCTCTTTTTTCAACATGACTCCGCTCAATCTTCCTCCCGTCACACTCAAGACACAAACCACCGGTTTGCAGACCTCGGTGTTTGATTTCCTGCGCCGCCGCTACGTTCGTCTCACGCCCGAGGAATGGGTGCGCCAGCACTTCACGCATTTTCTCGTCACCCACAAGCACTACCCGCAAGGCTTGCTTGCGAACGAGGTGACGGTGATGGTCGGCGGCGTGGCACGGCGCTGCGACACCGTGCTCTATCATCGACAAGGGGGAGCTCCGAGGGTGATAATTGAATATAAGGCACCGAGCATTCCCATCAGTGCGGCGACGTTCCGACAGGCTTGCTCCTACAACAGCGTGCTGAAGACTGACTACATTTTCGTGAGCAACGGGCTGACCCACTACTGCTGCCGAATCGACTACGCCGCCTTCCGTGTGGAATATCTCAAAGAGATTCCGGACTACGAGGCGCTGTGACGGAGGGAAGAAGGAGGGAGCACTTTAGGTTGCCGGTTTTCCGGATCCATTAATGTTCATTAATTGGTTCAATAAATGATTCGGCAATATTGCTCGGAAGCACCCCTCTATTCTCTCAAATTGCGCACCCACAAAAAAGGCTGCGGCAGGATGACCTGCTTCGCAGCCTTTTTTGGATATTGAGCGTGTTCAAAAACACACGAAACGTGCACGGGAGAAGAACGCCTTATTCTGCAGCCGTGCCCTCTTCCTTCTTGGCGAGGCGGCGCGTGCGGCGCTTGGGTTTCTCTTCGGCAGGTTTGTTCACCTTCACGCCGGCGAGTTCCGGGTCAATCATGATGCGACCGCAGTATTCGCAAACGATGATTTTCTTGCGCATACGGATGTCCAACTGGCGCTGGGGCGGAATCTTGTTGAAGCAACCGCCGCAGGCGTCGCGTTCCACATAGACAATGCCGAGACCGTTGCGGGAACTCTTGCGGATGCGCTTGAAGGCAGCGAGGAGGCGGGGTTCGATGGTCTGTTCCACACCCTTTGCTTTCTCGCGCAGTTTCTCTTCTTCAGCCTTGGTTTCGGTGACAATCTCGTCGAGTTCGGACTTTTTGATGTCGAGGTCGGCGCGACGTTCCTCGAGTTGGTTCTTCAGTTTTTCGATTTCGGCGTTGCGCTCTTCGATGGTCTTGCGAGCCTCACCGATTTTCTTGTTCTGCAACTCAACTTCGAGGGACTGGAACTCGATTTCCTTGGAGAGCATGTCATACTCGCGGTTGTTGCGCACGGAGTCGAGTTGGCTCTTGTAGCGTTCAATGGCAGCCTCAGCATCTTTGATTTTGCCGAAACGTGCCTGCACCATGGAGTTGAGTTCTTCCACTTCCTCGGCATATTTTCCTGCGCGGTGGCTCAGACCTTCGATTTCGTCTTCGAGATCCTGTACTTCAAGGGGAAGTTCGCCGCGGAGGATTTTGATGCGGTCGATTTCCGACAGCATGGTCTGCAACTGATAGAGGTTCTTCAGTTTCTGTTCAACCGACATGTCGGCTGTGACGTCTTTCTTTGCCATTTTGTTGTATAGATTTTAGTTGTTATGTATTCTAATAATGATATATGATAATTGTATGGTAATTACCCCTTAGGAACGATAGACCTGAATGGGATTCGTGGTCTGCTCCGTCTTTTCGATTTTGAGCGTTGAGAAGGCGGTGCGGAGGATTTGGTGGAGCAGGTCGATGGTGAACTGTTCGCTCTCGAAGTGTCCGAGTTCCGCCAGCAGGAGGGAAGGCTCGTCGCCGAAGAAGCGATGGTAGCCGATTTCTCCGGTGAGATAGGCGTCGGCGCCCTGCCGCCGCGCTTTCCCGATGAGGAAGTCGCCCGAGCCGCCACAGAGTGCAACTTTTCGCACCGTTTCGACGGGGGCATCGTTGTGGCGCAGTGCCTTCACGCCGAAGGTGTCAGTCACGAGACGCAGGAAGTCCGCTTTGCTCATCGCCTCGGGCAGCACGCCCGTCACGCCGCTTCCACCGGTGCCGCCGGGCTGCAGGTCCAAAAAGGCGACATCGCAAAGACCGAGTCGCTCCGCCATGACGAAACTGACGCCGCCGGGGGCGTTGTCGAGGTTGGTGTGGGCGGCATAGATTGCCACATTTTCTTTCACCGCCTTGATGACGCAGCGTTCCACGAGGGTCTCCCGCGTGACGCGGCGCAGCGGACGGAACAACAGCGGGTGATGTGCCACCACCAGGTTGCATCTTTTCCGAACTGCCTCGTCCAGAACGGACTCCGTGACGTCAAGGCATAATAATACCCCTGACACATCTTCCGTCTCTGTTAATCCAATCTGCAAGCCCGCATTGTCATAGCTTTCTTGCAGCGGCAGAGGCGCGAACCGTTCAAGGGCGTCTGCTACATCCTTTAATTTCATCGTTTTCTTACGATTTTCGCCTGCAAAATTAACATTCGCGCGGCGAAGAGCAAAACTCTGAAGCGAAAAACTCAAAAAAACGATGGAGCAGTTCGCTGAGAGTTTCTGAATTAGATATTATTGCTGTGTGATAAAAACTTTTTAGTTCCATTTCTTAACGGAGAGGGCAGCAGGTCCGATGAGGGAGCGCAAGCGACCGAACTGTTAGCCCAGTCCGTAAGGGCTGGGTAACGAATGTCCTCCCCAAGAAAGAGGGCTGAAAGTCCGATTTCTTTTTCAACGACAGCGGTTT
>JBJEAG010000313.1:0-7069 GCA_051868855.1 Alloprevotella sp.
GCCTGGGTAAGGTTGTAGTAGTAATTTTGAGGGCTGTAAGTCCCGATTCCTTTAATAAACTGCTGTCTATGAAAAAGAAATCGGGACTTACAGCCCTCTTTCTTGGGGGCGAGCATCTTCGGCGGTGTGTCATAATAGCCAATCTGCTGCGTTGCTATCGGATTCGGGCTTGGTCATGTACTTCAGTACACTCCCTGCGCCCTCATCCTCAGCGCCTTGCATCTTGACCATTCTGACGCACCGCCGAAGGTGAAGCCAAAATCTGCATTTTGACACACCCTCCTGTTGGTTCGGTCGCCTTCAGCTCCCTCATCGGGCCTGCAGCCCTCTCCATCCGGTCAAGGGGGGGCTTGTCTTGTTTTGTGATTCCTAACTGACACAGAGCTTTGCAGGTGTCCCGCTTTTTTGCTTTGCTGCGGACATGATTAGTTTTGTGCCTACAGTCCCCAAACGGAGGGGATGCATTGATTCTCGATGCCTTCTTCTTTTGAGTCCGGCAGGTTGGGGAAGAAGTTGATGCCTGTGGTCTCCTCGAGTTCGTTGATGCTCATGGCGTGATTCTTCATCGCGCTCTCAGCCACGGGGTCTTCGTAGGTGTAGTTGTAACTCTTGTGTTCCAAGAGGAAGCCGATGGAGGAGTAGATTCCGTTTTTGATGCGGAGCAAAGCCATGTAGTAGTACTTCGGCACGGCGACCTTCGCTCCGTTGCTGCGATTGACGTGGGTGAGGATTTGTCCGCTGCGAATCGTTCCGCCTTTGACAACGTAGAGCGTGTCGCTGAAACCTTCGTTGCGTCCAAGTTTCTGCACCAATCCTTCCAGCGTCACCCAATAGCCTTGGTTGAAACTGGAGATTTGCGGTGACATGTTGGACATGTAGAACGTGTTCTGGTTGGCTTCGAGGGAGTAGAGGCGGTCGGCGGAGGCGCAGAGGTGACCGCGGTCGTAGCCGTTGTAGGAGTTGCTGCCGATTTGATAGGCAGACGGGAGTTTGGGGTCGTCCATGAAGGAACCGGAACGGCTCACGTTCTTTTTGCGTGTCGTCGGGTCGAAGCGGAATGCCACCCAGCGTGAGTGATATTCCTTTTTGTCATATTCCAGCGTGTAGGTCACCACGTCCTTCTTGGCGCCGTTCACGGTTTCCGCGGAGGTGTGGCAGATGAGCAGGGTGCTGCCGTCGCGGAGAATCTCGGGCGTCTCCATGCGGCTGACGATGGCTTTGGCTTCTGCATCGAGTTCTTCTTCGCCACCGCCGGTGCCCTCGTTGTTGCCTCCGCCGTTATCGTCGGGCGGCAGGATGGGGTCGTCGCCACCGCAGGAAGCAGTGAAGGTGAGGGCAGCCAGCAGAAGGAAAAGTTTCGTAAGTTTCATTTTCTGAGATATTATAAATAGAGCAGGAAAGACCGTTGCTGTCGCAGGTGGGGCAGCAACGGTCTTGGTGAATCTATGAGAAGGGTTTATTCAGCGTAGGTGATGGCAATCGTCTTGAAGCGAATCTGACTTGCACCGCCGGTCTGCTCGGAGATGTTGGTGATGGTGGTCTGAAGCGCGTTGATGCCGGTGAAGTTGATGGTGGCACCGTCGAGGGTGAAGCTGCCCGGCGTGATGCTGATGTCACCGCTGGCGTTGTAGGTGGTGCCGCCGTATTCATCAACCGTCATGACGATGGAGAGAATCTTCTTGGAAGACTTCACGGTCACGGAGTTCTTCGGATACATGCGGATGGTTGTGCCGGTGGAGTAGTATTTCGGTGCGTTGTTGTTGCCGCCGCCGTCGAAGGTGAGGGTGGTGCCGTCGCTGAGAGTGAGGGTGGTGACTGCAGTACCGTTCTCGAGACCGAGGTCAGCAGCGTTCATGGTGATGGTGTTGCCGCTCACTTCGCCGCCGCCGGGTTGGTCACCGCCGCCTTCTTCTCCGCCGCCGGGTTGGTCACCGCCGCCGGGTTGGTCACCGCCGCCTTCACCGGGTTGGGTGTTGCCGTTGATGCTGACCACGTAGGCTTTGCCCTGCACGGTTTCGGGAGTGTTGCCCATGTAGTTGGTGACGCGTCCGCAGATGACCACTTCGTCGCCGACGTTCAGCAGCGTTCCGGAAGTGTATTTCTGATTGCCGAGATAGAGGGCGCGGAAGACATAGAACTGTCCGGCGCTGGTGCCATCGTCAGAGATGTAGAAGGTGGCGTTGCCATATTGTGTGCCGAACTGTTCTCTGATGGAAACGACCTTGCCTTTGATGTAGATGTCTTCAGCGCTTTCTTCGCCGCTGGCGAGAGCAGAAGCATACTGGTTGGCAGCCACGCTGTTGAAGGGATTAGCGGCAGTACCGTCGCCGGTTGCATCGCCTTCTTCACCACCGCCGGGCTGGTCACCGCCGGCACTTTCTCCGTTGAGAGAGTAAATGAAGGACTGTCCTTGTGCAGTCTCGGGCGTGTTGCCTTTGTAGTTCACGACAGAGCCGCAGATGATGACTTCGTCGCCGGCTTTGATTTGCGTGTCGCCTTCAGCGAACTTCTTGTTGCCGAGGTAGTAGGTGCGATAAACATAGAATTGGTCCTTGGAGGTGCCGTCGTCGGAGATGTAGAAGGTTGCATTGCCGTATTGTGTGCTGAACTCTTCTTTGACGGAAACCACGATACCTTTGATATAGACGGTGGGAGAGTTCACGTCTGCTTCGAGTGAGGAGACGTATTCGTTGATGCCTGCCACGTTGAAGGGAGCATCCAGTGTGCCGTCACCTTCGGGTTCGGTGACTTCACCCTCGCCGCCGCCTTCGCCGCCGCCGTTACCTTGATCGAAAATGCCGTAGGGGGCAGGAATGTCTTCGCAAGCTGTGAATCCGAGTGTCAGCACTGCGGACAACAGGAAAAGAAAATACTTTTTCATTGTATGTTTGTTTTTTGATTTCTTTTGTGGGTGGGTGTGCCGATGTGGTGTCTCGGCACACCATATTATATATATGTATGGACTTAGGGAAGATTGGGGATGATGTCGCCGAGGTCTCTCAGTTGAATCTGCCAGTTGTCGTAGTAGGTGAGGATGCCGGTGTAGTTGCGTCCGTCCTCCGGCAGTTCTTTGTAGGAGAGGTCAATCTTCGTGGAGGTTCTCAGTGAGACGATGGAGTTGTTGGAGTAGAGTTCGATGGTGCGGTCCACGCCCATTCCTGCGTCGTGGAGGTTGTAGGGCGCAAAGATTTTCTTTCCGTTGGGAGAGAGTTCTTCCGGTTTACCGAAGCATTCGGGCACGTCCGTCTCAGAACCGTAGTCCAACTTGTCGCGGTTTCCGACTTTCACTTCGCGGATGCTTCCCTGCACGGTGGCGAGGCGCGGCGTGTTGTAGTATTTCCGGTTTGCTTCGGCTCTGAGCCACGCATCGCCTTCGGTTCCCGTCAGGTCGATGGGCACGAGTTCCGGTGCGTTGGGGTCGGGACGTCCGACGAGTTCCACGTTTTCGCGGAGCAGTTCGAAGAGCATGGGACCGAGGTTCAGGTTGCCGAAGGAAGACTTGGTGGGTTGTCCGATGCGGGGCACCCTGCTATAGACGCCCACCCAGAGACCTTTGAGGTTCACCTTGATGCGCTGTCCCAGTTGGAAGTAGGGATAGAGACAGGTGCTCTTCACGCCGAGGATGATGCACTGGTCTTCGCCGGAGGGTTCGATGTTGCGAAGCAGGAGTGTCTGATAGAGGTTGCCGCTGATGTCGTTGGCAACCACAACGCCGGTGATGACGATGTCCTCAGTCACGGGCGAGTAGAAGTTGCTGGTGTTTCTGACGAAGTAAGCCGTGGAGGAGTTGCTGCAGAAGCGTTCTTTCACTTCGAGGATGGTGGCATTGACTTCGCCCACGGAGGTGCGACTGGTCACGTAGGGTTCCTGGTTGGAAGAAGTGCCAATCATGTCGAAGTCGTTCTCCTCGCAGGAAGTCAGGGATGCAGTTCCCGCGAGCAGCAGGACTGCCAAGCCGAGTTTGGAAATTATCTTGTTCATGTTGGGTCAGAATTAGAATTTAAATCCGATGTTCAAGAATGCGTTGAGCGCGTTGGCGTAGTAATACTTCGGGTTCTTGGAGAAGGCGTAGGCTCTTTCAGTTCCCGAGCTGTAGTTGTCGTCGCGGTTCTGCTCGTAGCCACCGGTTTTCATGTTGCAGTTGTTGGTGAGGTTCTGCACCTGGAGGTTGATGCTGAGGCTCTTTCCTTTCTTCATGCGGATATATTTACCGATGGAGAGGTCGAGCAGCCAACCGCCTTTGCATTTCTCCTGTTCTGCAGCGCGAGTGGCGAGGATGTTTCCTTCTTCGTCGAAGGCAATGCCGCTGTAGTCCTTCACGTCTTGGCTCTTGATGAAGGTGACGAGGTCTTCTTCGGAGCTAACCACTGCCCAAGTCTTTCCGGAGTTGTTCGTGGAAGTGAGGATGTTGCCGAGGCGGCGATATTCGGAGAAGTCGATATAGACGCGGTCGTAGTAGTTCGCGTTGATTTCAAAGAACCATCCGTTGATGTTGTAGTTCAGACCGAAGCTGACTGCGGTCAGCGGTGTTCCGTTGGTGCGCATTCCTTTGGCGAGCACTCGGAGCGGCATGTTCTCTCCGGTGACGGGGTTTTGCCACTGGTTGAGGTCAGCGATGGTTTCAGCGTTCATTCCTTCGTAGTTCACCTGTGCCAGCGGGTTGTTGGTGTAGCGAGCGTCGCTCAGTGTTCCGAGCACGTTGAAGGAGAGGTTGGAGGTGATGTCCCATTTGAGGGCAGCTTCGACGCCCATGTGTTCGCGACGAATGCCGCTCATGGTGAGATAGGTGAAGCGGTTCTCCTGGTCGTTGTAGAAGGCGGTTTGTTCCACTCCGTCGGTGAAGAGGGTATAGTAACCTGCGACTTTGGCAGTCACGTCGCCGACGCGGAAGCGGTAGGCGAGTTCGGTGCTATAGATTTTCTCCGAGGTGAGATGGTCCACGAAGTTGTTTTGGATGCGCGGTGCCACGAAACTGTTGCGTGCCAGCGGTGCTTCGTTTTGGATGCCGGCGTTGAGGCTGATGATGTGGTTGTTGTTCGGTCGGAGTTGGATGCCGAGACGTCCGCCGCCGGTGAGGAACTTCGCCATGCCGCTCTTGCCGTAGGAGTTTTCGGGAGCGCGTCCGTTCTGCATGAGACCTTCGCGCTCGATGGTTGTTCCTTCCACATAGCCTTTGGCATCGAAGGAGAAGATGTCCTTCGTGTATTGATACTGACCAAAGGCGCGTGCCTTCATGACATATATATTATAATTGTATCCGAACTTGTCGCCGACTCCGATTTTTGCGTTCGGGTGACGGAGGTCGTTTTGGATTTCCGGCGCATCGGGACCGTAGTCATTCTGTGCGAACTTGTCCACGTCGGTGTAGCGTGTGCCGCCGAGGAGGTCAGCCATGGTTTTGTAGTGCATACCCTTCGTGAAGTTGAAGGATGCGCCGACGGTGTATTTGTTCTCTTTGTTGATGTCGCGACTCAACACACTGTTGAAGGCAGCCACCATCTGGTCGTTGTGACGGCGTTCCTGATAGTAGAGCGCTTCTCCGCCTGCCGCTTCGTTCTGACGGTTGACGAAGTACATTCTGTCCCAGTTGATTTGGCGGTTGGCGTCGTCAGCCATCCAGTAGTCCTTCAGCGTGTTATATTCTTCGAGGAACCAAGGATGCTGTGCGAGATAGTCCGGATTGTTGATTTCCGGGTCATAGACGTTGAAGATGGAGGAGGGGAGATTTTTGTAGTAGTCGGGGCGCGGGTCGTAGGCATCGCCGTTCCAACCGAGGGCGGTGGAACTGTACCAAGAATACTTAAAGCCTGCTGCCGTGGTCCATTTCGTTTTGTCGTTGATGTTCCAGTCCCAAGTCAGGATGGCAGTCGGTTCAAAGTCGTTGACGATGCGAGAGTTTCGTTTTTCTCCATTCTGGTAACCCCAGTTCGGGTTGTAATAGTGTGAGTTGGCGAGCCAGTAGGCTTCTTCGGTGGATGCGCCCTGCTGTCCGCGTTGTGTGGGCGAGCCAAAGGTGACGAGTGAGAGCGTGTGTTTGTCGCCGAATTTCTTTTCTGCGGCGAGGAAGTAGGAGAAGGAGTTATAGAAAGTTCCTTCGATGACACCCTCTTTAGCCCAGCGGTAGCCGATTTGTCCGGCGAAAGCCCAGCCGGAGGGGAGGTAGCCGGTGGCGTGTGAGAACATTCCGCGTGCCACGTAGTTTCTGTTACATCCGGAGAGCGTGATTTTGCTTCCTTGTGCGAAACGTCCGGCGCGAGCGTTCACGTCGGTTGCTCCGCCGATGCCGACGAAACCGAGGCGGTTGTAGTCAAAGGGAGAGAGACCCTCTTGGTTTCTGGTGGCGTCGTTCATTCCGCCGACCATGCCGTAGCTGAAGCGTCCCAGTTCAAGGTCGTTCAGTTGCAGACCGTTCATGTAGTAACTGTTGTACATGTTGTCGTAGCCTCTCACTCGGAATCTCATGGGGCTGAAGCGATAGCCGACTTCAGAGTAGTAGGGGTCGCTTTTGGAGCCGGAGATAGTGGCTACGGTCTGCGCCGCGTCGTTGTCTTCGTCCAGTTGTGACTCCGTGAAGGTGAAGTCTGCATTGTCCAGCACCTGAAGTGAGTCGGCTGTGGTTTGGGCGTAGGCGCCGGAAGCCACGAGCAGAGCTGCTGCTGTCAGTTTGATGCCTTTTGTCATGCTTGGTGAATAGATTTTCTTGTCGCGTTCCGTTCTTCGAGAGTTTCGTCTCGCGTGATTGAACCCGTTGAAACGAGGGAAAATAGAACAGTGAAGAACCGTTCGGACAGTCTTAATGAAATTTATTTTGCCGCAAAAGTACTAAAAAAACTGCGCCTGCTCTTTACGTTTGTGTGAAATTTCGCTCCTTCCGTGTTTTTCGGCAGAAAAAGGGAGTTTTCTCGGGGCGCCTTCATTATTCATGCAACAATTCGTGAACAACAAAGCGCTACCTTTACTCCATTAACGACATATAAAATAAGCACCGAAGGCGACACTTAGGAATCATCTCCAGAAAGCCATTCCTCCGATGCTTATTCAACAGCAAAAGCACACACAAAACAACAAC